>CALKJD010000099.1 GCA_937995755.1 uncultured Saprospiraceae bacterium
AAACATCAATCAAAATTAGAAATGCTTATTGAGATATTTCAAGATGAATTCTCAGAAAAAGATATTCAAGGTGAAATGATGCGTATGCTACTCAAGCGACTCATTATACTTGTAACTCGCTTAGGTAAAGTACAATATCTATCGAACACAATTGATGATAATGAATCTGATACAATTCGTTCTTTTAATCTACTAGTTGAACAACATTTCAAGGAATATCATCAAGTGCAAGATTATGCGAGTCTTATGAATAAATCACCTAAGACGCTAAGTAATCTTTTTGCTAAAAACAACGGACCATCACCCTTACAAGTCATCAAATCACGAATAGTCCAAGAAGCTAAAAGACTACTACAATACACTGATAATTCTACAAAAGAAATAGCTTACGAATTGGGATTTGATGATCCTGCTAGCTTCAGTAGATTCTTTAAAAATAACGTAGGAGAATCACCTACAAGTTATAAAAAAGTAGTCGTTTAGACTTTTTACACATCTACAATTCATGAGTACTTATATCAAATATTCAAGAATAAATAAAAAGACCAGTCACCCACAAAGGCAACTGGTCTAATAAGATTATTCTAAATGAACTTTTGAACTAGAGAAAAACAAGAAAAGATCTTGTTTCTTACATCCTGATTTACTTCCGTAAATCCAGGAGCTTTTATTTCGAAACAAGGAAATGTCTTGTTTCTTGCTTCCTGATTTACTTCGGTAAATCCAGGAGCTTAATGAGGGTGTACGTGAAATTCAATTGACTTCACTACTTCTTCCAAACCTTCACTATGTCCCCAAACTTTAGCCTCTAATATCCAATCGCTATGCCCTAATATTCCGTTCGCTTCCGTAAGGTTAAAATCATCATGCCAAGAGAATGTACCGCTCTCTTCGTGGACGTGCGCTTCACCAGGAGCATTGTAGACTTCTACTCCTGTAGTCTTACTGAATATTCTAACATTAGCATGGTGTACTATAGCATCTAATTCGCTAACAAAATCTACATGTATGTGCATTGAATCACCTAATTGCTTTGCTTCTACAGAAGGGCTATTAATATCTATTCTGTAATCAAAATCTGCTGTTTCTTCGTGATCATGATTTTCATCTTTGTCACAGGCAGTTATGAATACTCCAGCAAATAATAATAGTGTCAGGTAAAATAAATTTTTCATTATATGTTTATTTATATTTTTAGTTAATGGTTGTTGTATAAGATCAAAAGTGGAAACCACAGGTAACAGTTTCCACTTTTGACTCTTATTCTAATTTTAATATTATCCCAATAGGCGTTATCGTTAACAGAGAGTATAATGCTAAAAAAATAAAGTTGCCATTGCGCCTATCTTTCCTTTAGCATCTACTTCATCACCAGAAAATGATCCAGTGATAGGTATATTATACGATAGCTCTAATGAGCCTTTGTCAGCTTTAAAGTTGACTGCAGTGACTGCATACAATCCTGATCCTCCAGTTCCATTTACTTCATATTCTGTAGCATAATGATCTTGAGTTACATGTTCGTATTGTATCCCTGCAAATGGTAGCAAAGTATATTTTTCAGCAATCGTCTTACGATAAAACATTACCCACTGAGTACTAAATTGATTGCCAAATTGATAATCATTACTCGACTTAAAATTGTTTTGGTAATATACATTTCCCAATAGTCCAATATTTCCTTTCGTCAATACAGGAGTCATCTGTAGTATGTATCCGTAAGCCCCATTGCTGAGATTAAAGTTTTCAGGCAAATTTTCGTCTTGTATACTAGGTCTATAATCTCCTACTGCTAACTTGATTCCAATAGATGATTCTAAGCTTAATGCTAAGTCATCACCTACTGGCTCGTTTTGCAGGATGCTATAGTTTACAAATAGCTTAGTGTCAGAAATGCCTTTGAGGACTCTATGGCCTCCTTCCTCTATACGTTTATTATATTTAAATGGTTGTCCCAAGGTAACGGACCACCTATCAGATATTTGATATCTGATTCTTAGTTCTAAGGTTTGAAATCTGTCTTTACTTCCTGTGCTATGTGTTGACGACGAGTCAAACATAGATCGCTGCCATGATAAACCGACAAAATTTTGCCGATAAGTACTAAGTAAGCCTACTCCACTAGAGTTAAGCCCACTCGCACATGAGTCACATGCAGATAGTGAGTACAGACTAGAAATCAAGACCACGCATAGCGTTGTGATCTTTCGTATCATAGTTTATTGATAGTAAATGATAAAAATGATTATAATAACCGTACAACTAAGTCGGCCTTATCCATTATATAAACTATGCCTGAATGGGAGGTCTGAGTAAATTATCTACCACTTGAACTTCTAAAAAGCCTTGGTAATAATAATTATGAAAATAGATATCGCCAACATGATGAGTTACGAATAGCTCTGTGGCTACAGGTATATATTGTAGTTGTTTGATATCGCTCTGATTGACTGGAGCTGGATTGTCTTTGTCTGCTTTCCCTTTGGCAAGTTCCTTAGTAAGATAACACTTACCAGCACAACAAGACTTAGCATCGTCTTTATTGACACAGAGCACTTTTGCGATAAAATCTTGATTAGCGTAAAACGATACATACGTTCCTACATCCTTGCAGCAACATGCAAAGAGTAATATAGAAAGTGATATGGCTAATAGTTTACGCACTCTGCAAAGTTAAGAATAGAATAATTTCTAATTGTTAATTTTTTGTCATAGATGCTTGCTTAGACATTTTTGTCACATTCCAAACTGCGTAAAATTATTTATACCTAGCGCTTCACTATTCGCTGTATGGCTATCATATCTTTTGATCTAACAGAAAGTATATATACTCCTGCCGCAAGACTACTCCCATCATATATATATTCCTTTGCATCTACTTCGCTAATAGCATACACTTTTACTCCTGAAATATTTATGATTTCTATACTCTGAATTACTTCTTCCGATAGTATGTTCATAGATTGATCAAATGGATTCGGTGATATGTCTATACCCAAGGGTTGCAAATCACTTGTACCTGTGGTACATTCAGCCTCTGTCAATTCTATTACCTCGGCAGTAAACAAGGTATCACAACCCAATTGAGAATTAATCTGAAATTGAAATTGACCAGCGACCGCTATTGAAACACCATTGATGGTTACCACTTCAGGAGGACAGAAATAAAACGTATCCAATACAGCGATTAATGGTTTAACATTGAGCTTAAGTACTACTACAGAATCACATCCATTTGATGCTTCATATTCAGCTCCATAGCTACCTGACTCTGTATATATCATTCCATAAAATACATATTGATCACCCTCACATATTTCTTCTTGGATTTCCGTATAGATATGATTCACTACTTCTACCGATAAGTTGACAATAGAGTCACATCCATTGACCGATAATAAATTGAAACTATATTCACCAGCTAAAAATATAGTTTCATTGGCCCATATTTCAGAGCTTCCTTCACAGATTGTCGTCTGATAATTTTCAACGATAGCAGAGACAAAAGAAAGCTCAACATTGATAATAGAATCACAACCATTAACAGCTCCACCAGCTATAGTTATATTTCCTGAAGGGCTAAATATATCAAAAACGATTCCGTTGATTTCATAAACATCACCTTCACACAAAGTTTGATTTAAAGAGACGTAAGTGGGTAGCAGTACATTAAGCTCTAGCGTAACAATAGAGTCTCCTCCTGCTTCATTTATCAAGGAATCCACATACTCACCACTATCCATGTATTCTTTCCCTCCAAACACATATGTGTCACCTTCACAAATATCAACTGTTAACAGAGTATAGTTATTTATCCATCTTGGTGGTGCCACGCAATTGTCATTTCCATAGATTTTATCATTCTCATGATAAGCACATAAAGAATTATAAACAGGGTCAAAGAACATGTTACTTAAAAACAATTCCTCGCTACCAATACCTTCTATTATAAATATTGTATTCCATCCAGGTCTTCGCAATTCCCATCTCTTCAACTCACCGTAATAACTTTCAACGGTATCTATATTCACTACTTCATAATAGCCACTATTACTATCATAATATAATTCATCACCCAGTTGAGCTGAAAAATCATACAATAGATTTTCTTGATTATTAATTGAGTTGAAACTATAGACCTTCTTATTCGGTATATCCTCCCTAATAAATCGTGAAGCAAAAGGCTCGGACGAAACTTCAATTTCTCTATACTCTAAACCATTTATTAAAGTGTCTCCTATATCCTTATACCAAAAATAAGAAGGCTCTCCTAACGATCCGACTGCCCCATACTGCCAATCAGTAATCGATTCCATAGGAAGATATTTTTCTACTTCTATATAAATATCACAAACGGATCCGGCATATCCATCTAGCAGCATATAATATGTTTTACCTAATTCAAAGTCCATATAGTCAGAAATAGAAATTGGACTATCTTCATTACCCTGTTGAGCATAACAAAAAAGAGGAGCCGCTGTTAAATCGCAGGTATCGTAAACT
>CALKJD010000100.1 GCA_937995755.1 uncultured Saprospiraceae bacterium
TCTGGTTTTTCCAGAGAAAAACAGAAATAACGAAACGCGCAATTCAGCGTTTCGAATAAAAAACTTTCTGGTTTTTCCAGAGAAAAACAGAAATAACGAAACGCGCAATTCAGCGTTTCGAATAAAAAACTTTCTGGTTTTTCCAGAGAAAAACAGAAATACTAATAAAAATACAAAGGGCTAAAGGCCTGAAATAATAAAAGCACATTCAGTGTTCAACATAAGTAATATAAAGTACAATATGAACATCAAATTTTTATCAATCCTAATAATAGGGACGATTGTAAGTTCTATTTCTCCTAATGAAGCAGACGCTCAGGATGATCGTTATTTTGAGATATCTAAGAACTTACAAGTATTTGCAGAGGTCTATAAAGAGCTTAACGCTAATTACGTAGATGAATTAGATCCTAACGAGCTTATGCGCATAGGTATTGATGCTATGGTTAATTCTTTAGATCCGTATACGACCTATATTTCTGAAGCTCAGATTGCAAGTTATAGACTTAATGATCAAGAGACATACAAGGGTATAGGTGCTCGTATGGAGGTAATAGATGATTATGTGACTATAGTTGAACCCTATGATGGTGGTCCAGCATTAGAAGCAGGGCTTAAGGCTGGAGATCAAATCCGTAATGTGGGAAGGTATGCTACAAAAGGAAGATCTCTAGAAGAGGTGAGTGCAATAGTAAAAGGAGCGCCAGGTACTGAAGCGCAACTACAAATATATAGACCAAGTTCAGGAGAAACATTAGCTATTACTTTGATTAGGGGTAGTGTTGAACGTAAAAATGTGCCGCACTATGATATGGTGTCTCCAGAGGTAGCTTACGTGTCGCTTACGACCTTTACACAAGCAGCAGGAGCCAATATAGCAAAAGGACTAAAGGAGCTTCAAAAAGAGAATCCAGACATGAAAGGTGTGATCTTGGATTTGCGCCATAATGGAGGAGGACTCTTAGCAGAAGCTTTACACGTGACTAATATTTTTGTTCCTAAGGATATAGAACTAGTTACTACAAAAGGAAAAGTAAAAGATAGAGATCGAGCTTTCAATACGCGCAATATACCAGTGGATGTAGAGATTCCGTTAGTGGTGCTGATCGACAAGAAATCTGCTTCTGCATCTGAGATCGTTTCTGGTTCTATTCAGGATTTAGATAGAGGTGTGATTATGGGGCAAAGATCTTATGGTAAGGGATTAGTACAGAATACTAAAGATCTCAACTATAACTCAAGAGTAAAATTAACTACGTCTAAGTACTATATACCTAGTCGTAGATGTATCCAGAGTGTAGCATACGAAAATGGTGAACCTAAAGATATTCCTGATGATCAGAGATCAGTGTTTAAAACTAAAAATGGGAGAAAAGTGCTAGATGGCGGTGGTGTCACTCCAGATGTCAAATTAGAGCCAAAGAAAGTGTCACCACTACTTAAGGCGTTAAAGGACGAGTACATTATTTTTAAATTTGCTAATGATTATGTTGAGAAGCAAAGTGCAATAGAAGATCCAGTAGCGTTTAAGTTTACAGATTATTCTGGATTTAAGGATTTTGCGGATAAGTCTGGATTTGAATATAAAACAGGAAGTAACTCTGTGTTAGCTAATTTAGAAGAGAAGCTTGCTGAGGATGATATAGATAAAGAGTTGAAAAGTACTATAGATCAATTGAAGTCAGCAATTAGTGCTGCTAAAGCGGACGATTTTGAGCAATATAAAGATGAGATTGTCTTCGAGATAGAGCAAGAGTTAGTAAGTAGATACTTTAATCAGAAAGGTAGAATCCAAAAGCAACTTCAAAATGATGGAGAAGTTAGAGCGGCAATAGAGTTGCTTAATGATCGTACTAGATACGACAGCATTCTAAAATCACCGAAATAGTTTTCGGCTTTAGGAAAAAACGAAAACAAGAAATACGCAATTCAGTATTTCAAGTAAGGATTTTCGGCTTTAAAAAAACAGGAACTATAGCTTTAGTGCAGTGAGAGTTGCTAATAGTATAAAGGAATAATAGATACATGCCACATAACAGCTACATTCTTCATATTAATTCAACAACGGGTATTTGCTCTGTAGCGATCTCTAACAGAGATAAGTTGATAGCTTATAAAGAAACTACTGAAGCGAATAGTCATACAGAAGTGATTACGTTGTTTATTCAAGAGATAATGAATGAGGTTAATATTCATTACAAAGAATTATCGGCGGTATCTCTAGCTTCTGGTCCAGGCTCATATACATCATTGAGGGTTGGATGCTCTACGGCTAAAGGAATTTGTTTTGCGCATGATATTCCATTGATCACTATTCCTAGTCTAGATATTTTGGCTTCGTCTTGCGTACAGTTTGCTGAAGAAGGAGATTTGATTATGCCTATGATAGATGCTAGGCGTATGGAGGTGTATACTGCCGTGTATGACCATGAAGGCAATAAGCTGGATAAAGACCATGCACTTATAGTAGATGGGTCCGCGTATGAAGAGTATGTAGATGCTAATATTACACATCACCTAGCTGGTAATGGTGCTGAAAAGACTTTAGAATTGTTACCTCAGCCCACTATTAAGCATTACAAGCATTATAGTTCTGCTATTTATATGGTTGAATTAGCTTTTGCAGCGCTCCAAGCGAAAGATTTTTCAGACTTGGGTTACTTTGAGCCTTTCTACTTGAAAGGGGCTAATGTTACTAAGTCAAAGAAAAAGTACTTCTAATAGTTTTTATTATCGTTAGAAACTTGAAGGAGTTAAGAATCTCATGGCAAATCGCCTATTTCTGGGCCATATCCCTTTATTAAGTCTGTTATGCCATTTGGCTTTGAGAATTATTACAGTGCTCATCGCACAAATCCCATTTAGGTATCAAATTCGGATAGGATGATAATGAGAATGTTTACACGAGAAGGATTAGTAGCTTTTGTGGGCGTCTGATATGTGTTACAATTCATTATTACTCTTGTCTACATTATTAAAACTCACTATACATAACAAGCTATATATAAACTACTATCAAATTGCATCATTACTATATATAAGAGTCTTTATACATAGAACTTAATTCTCATATACATATATCCATGTTAATTGCGATCTAAGCGATTTTGGCGCAGTTTTAGCATTGCATTAACATAATAAGCTGATAATAAGGAAATTATAATTCAGCATAGTTGTTAATTTATTAATGAGTTTCATGTTTATAAAAGTACATATATCAAATTTCGGCCACTTATAATTAGGGTTTTACCTGATTGGCACACCGTTTGCATTATGACAAACATATCCGTGAACATTAACTAATTTTTGTATGAGAAACAAGAAAAACGAAACAGTAACACTCAAGAAAGGCTCGAAAGAAGTACAGTTAGATTACGTTGATCTAAGAAAGGCTGTATTGGTATTAAGAGCAGTTAACCACAAGCTCAGACAAAAAATTATCGATATCCTAGATGATAGTGATACGATGACGGTTACTGACATTTACATTAAGCTAAGGCTAGAACAATCTGTAGCATCTCAACACCTCGCAATACTACGTAGAGCAGGAGTTGTACTTACAGAGAGACAAGGAAAATTTATCTATTATTCTTTAGATAAAGACAGACTGGCTCAAATTTCTAGACTAGTAGAAGAACTAGCAGGATAGACGACCTCATAAGTATCTTTTTAATTTAATATATGTACATGCAGTAAGTATACCTTCAAGCTTCCTCGTAAGCTCCTTATAAATATTGACTAACAGATATAGTATTTATTTAATATAAAGTTTTTATATATTATAAATAATTCTCATATTTGTTCCTAAGGTCGACAACTACACAAAATAAGGAACACAATGAGAGAAACTAAAGTTATTTTCAATAACGAAAAGTTGCACTATTCCTCGGAATTGATGCGTGCTCTAGCTCACCCGCTCAGGATGAAAATTCTTGAGTATATCGACAGATCGGGTAAGACTCAAGTAAATAAGATTTACAACAGTCTAGGCATAGAGCAATCAATTACGAGCCAGCATCTTAAGATTTTAAGGCTATCTGGCGTGGTAAGTGCTAACAAAGAAGGAAAATTTATCCATTATACTATTAACTACGAGATAGTGGATAAAGCAGTTAAAGCAGTAAATAATTTCTTAGGAAAGTCAGCTACAGCTTAATTACAATTCCCTTTTTCGTTTAACGAAAACCAAAAAGAAATAAAAACAGGCCTTTGCTTCGCGCAGAGCCCTGTTTTTGTGCGTTTAAGCGTGGCTTTTCGCAGACAAACGCGCGGTAAAGAATCAGGCAGTGTTTTAATAAAACACGTTGATAAAGTTTATTACTTCTTTATGTAGTGAGAAACGGCTCTTCATTTCAAGTGATATTTTGAGACTTTCAAGCAGGGAAGGGTTTGCCTGTACAAGAAAGTATTAATCTACGTTCTGTGCTTAAAGGCAACAACTCTAAGATAGAGATGGTATAATAAAGTTAAGATCACTTCGTTAGATGATCAATTGAAAATAGGCTACAATTCAGCTCACAACTCGTCCCCCATTCCTCAAAAATCACCATATTTGCCATTCATAATAATGTACTATGTCAGCAATGTCGATTACGTCAAAATCAGCAATCAAATTTAAAAAAGGAAAAATCTCAAAGTCAGAGATGAAGAAGCTTTACCTCAGTATGCTTTATCCTAGATTGATAGAAGAGAAAATGTTAATCCTGCTGAGGCAAGGACAAATTTCTAAGTGGTTTTCTGGGATTGGCCAAGAAGCCATATCTGTAGGGGTCACTTCGGCATTGGCTGATGATGAAATTATATTTCCAATGCACCGTAATCTTGGCGTGTTTACCACAAGAGAAATTCCACTTAAAAGACTATTTTCTCAATGGCAGGGGAAAGCGAATGGATTTACAAAAGGTAGAGATCGCTCTTTTCACTTTGGCGCTTTGGATTATGGAATTGTAGGTATGATATCTCACCTCGGTCCTCAACTATCATTGTCTGCTGGAGTAGCATTGGCTCATAAGCTAGCTAAAGAGAAAAAAATCTCCGTAGCATTTACAGGGGAAGGCGGAACCTCTGAAGGTGAATTTCATGAAGCATTAAATGTCGCTGCAGTTTGGAAAGTACCAGCTATATTCATCATTGAGAATAATGGATATGGATTATCTACGGAGACAAAAGAGCAGTATGCTTGCGAAAACTTAGCCGACAGAGGTATAGGTTACGGTATGAAAAGTAAAGTGATAGATGGCAACAATATTTTAGAAGTTTACGAAACGATATCTCAAATTAAGAAAGAGATATCTAAGAATCCTGAACCTTGGTTGATAGAATGCAAAACCTTCCGAATGAGAGGTCATGAGGAAGCGTCTGGAACGAAGTATGTACCCAAAAAACTAATGGAGCAATGGGCAAAGAAAGATCCGATTGCAAACTTTGAGCAATATCTAGTTGCAGAGGGAATAATTGATGAGAACTTCATCATTACTGCGCGTGAGCAACTCAAAGAAGAGATACATCAAGATGTACAGGAAGTATTTTCTGAACCCGATATTACAGTAGATTTTAACACGGAGATGGCTGATGTATACGCATCTCACGATCAGGTAATTTCAACTCCAGATTATAAGGATACTACAGAAAAGAGATATGTAGATGCTATTGCTGATGGTTTGGCTATCGCTATGGATAAGTATGATGATTTAGTTTTAATGGGTCAAGATATTGCAGACTATGGAGGTGTATTTAAGATCACTGATGGTCTGATGAAAAAACATGGGAAAGGTAGGGTGAGAAATACACCTATCTGTGAAAGCGCAATTGTAGGTATAGGTATGGGTCTATCTCTTAAAGGTATTAGATCTATGGTAGAGATGCAATTTTCAGATTTTGCTACTTGTGCATTTAATCAGATAGTAAATAATCTAGCCAAGGCACATTATAGATGGGGACATGCACCTAATACTGTAATCCGTATGCCTTCTGGTGGTGGGGTAGGAGCAGGACCTTATCACTCACAAAGTACAGAAGCTTGGTTTACACATGTGCCTGGTCTCAAAGTCGTCTATCCATCTAATCCAGTAGATGCCAAAGGTCTTTTACTTGCAGCATTTGAAGACCCTAATCCTATTTTATATTTTGAACATAAAGCGCTTTATCGCAATACATCTGCAGAAGTACCAAATGGGTATTATACTACAGAGATAGGAAAAGCAGCAACGGTTTGTAGCGGAGATGTTTTAAGTATCATTACCTATGGAGCCGCAGTAAATTGGGCTTTAGAATTAGCGGACGCTTCCGAGCATGAGATAGAAGTAATAGATCTAAGATCTCTATCACCGATTGACTACGATGCAATTGATGCTACTGTGAAAAAAACAAATAGAGTCATCGTGCTTCAAGAAGATAGTATGTTTGGGGGTATTGCTGGAGATATTTCAGCCTATATTTCAGAAAATTTATTTGAGCACTTAGATGCTCCAGTAATTAGAGTAGCAAGTCTAGATACTCCTATTCCCTTTAATAAAGCTTTGGAAGATCAATACTTACCTATAAATCGTCTAAAAGAAAAAGTAGAATATATACTGAATTACTAATCGTTCGAATGTTTGATTTTTCAGAATAATTTTTTTTCAGATTAAATAATAATGTTTTTTTCTTCAATGATATTTATTTCAATATTTAGATCATTATGTAATAGGACTATATAAACCTCCTAAATAGGTAATATGTTAAGACTTGATGATAATTGTTATCATGGTCATGTCTTGGCAAGGTATTAGCATATTGGTTAGTATAGATTATTAAGAAGAATACTTAAAATCGAATCAGAAGACTAGCATGAGGGAAAACAGGCTAGTCTTTTTTTATGCGCGTATTTGTAGGATTTTGAGATGTGTATTAATCTGCTTTATTTTAGCTTAGGGTTTTTATCTAACTAGCCTTCTAAAATATGAGATGCCTATTTTTATTTTCAATCCTTTTCTTTTTTCTTTCTTGCGATTCTGGAATTTCTGAGAAGCTTACTGATATTCAATCTTATGAACCTCAATTGAAATCGGATAGATACAATGTAGCTTTTTTAATTATGGACGGTGTATATAATACAGAATTGACTGCGCCATATGATATTTTTCAACACACCATTTATCGTAAGGATATCAAGGCTATGAATACTTTTATGATCGCAGATACTAAACAAGTGGTCACTACTTTTGAGGGAATTAGATTACTGCCAGATTTTAATTATTTAACGGATTCATTACCGCACATAGATATTTTGGTGGTGCCTAGTGCGGAGCATCATCTTGATTCTGACTTAGATAATCTAGAACTGATAAATTGGGTTCGTTCTGTTGGGAAAAAAGCTATGTATGTCACATCGCATTGCGATGGTGCTTTTGTTTTGGCCAAGGCAGGATTATTGGATGATGTAGCTTCCACCACTTTTCCCAGTGATATACAAGCGTACAAGAAGATGTTTCCTCATCTCGATGTAGTCTCAGATGTAATCTTCGTTCATGATGGTAAGTACATTACTTCTGCAGGCGGCGCTAAGTCCTTTGAAGCTGCTTTATATTTGACTCAGTACATGTATGGAGATTCTATCGCTAAGAGTCTCGCAGAAGGCTTAGTAATCGATTGGGAGTTAGATCAAGTACCTCATTTAATTAAGTAGATTAACATTTTGGGTATGCATTCTAATTCAATATAGGTTTACAAAAAAAGTGTCTCACCAACTAAGGAGAGACACTATGATTGTTTTAGTTGATCAATAATTGACCAATAAGTTTAGTTGTTTCTATAATTTATTACTTCATCAATTTAGATGCTTCTTGTAGTCCACATTCTAAGTATTCAGTATAAGTTTCAGCACCATTGCGACTGTTGAAGTAGTCGTACCCTTGAGGTTGTGTAACTACTTGCTCATCTGTAGTGATTAAAGTGTACCATGGCTGGGAGTTTCTTTCAAAATTCACAACTTGAAAATCTGCCCATTGGTTACCTACGTTACGTTTCTTCTTATTGTCATAAGCTGATATAAATGGTTTTTCTAATTTTTCTCTATCATCCACATAAAGAGATACTAGTACAACCTCATCATTTAATATCCTACGAACATTATCATTTACCCAATATTGATCTTCTACTCGTCTACAGTTTTGGCAACCATGTCCTGTAAAATCGACAAAGACAGGCTTGTTTACTTCTTTGGCATATTCTAGGCCTTCGAAATAATCTTTGAAGCAATCGATATTATTAGCGCACTTAGTGAATGATGGGTATTTAGCTTTGATCGAAGGATCTGCTTTTCCTTTCTCTAGGAGTAAATTATAATTTACTGGTGGAGAGAATCCACTCGTAAGCCATAAGGAGTTATATATTCCAGTGTCTTTGTTTACAGAGAATCCGGTACATAGGTATATGGCTAATGCAGTAAATACAGTACCTAATACTTTACGAGTATTACTAAGTTTTTTGATTTTACTATCGTGAGGAAATTTGATAAATCCAAATAGGTACAGAGCAATCGCTACAGATACAGCGATCATGATAGCCATGAAAACCTCGTATGGAAGTATTCCCCAATGCTGAGTTAGATCTGCCGTAGATAAGAACTTGAATGCAAATCCTACTTCAAGAAATCCAAGTACTACTTTTACACTATTCATCCACCCACCAGATCTTGGTAGAGAATTAAGCCATGATGGGAAGGCTGCAAACAATCCAAATGGTAAGGCTAATGCTAATGAGAAGCCTAGCATCACTACTAATGGTCCTATATAACCTCCATTGGCAGCAGCTACTAGTGCGGACCCTACTATAGGTCCTGTACATGAGAATGATACTAATGATAGTGTCGCTGCCATGAAGAAGATTCCTAATAGTCCACCTTTATCAGCCATGCTATCGGTCTTAGTAGTCCAAGAGCTAGGTAAAGTAAGTTCGTAGTATCCAAAAAATGAGAAAGCGAAAATTATAAATATGACGAAGAAGGCCACATTGGCAATCCAGTTAGTCGATAAGGCGTTAAGCGCTTCTGGTCCTGCGAAAATGGTGATTAACAGTCCTAGAGCTACGTATATTACTATAATGGACAATCCATAGATCAATCCATTCATTAATCCACTACGCTTTGTATCCTTAGTGAAGAAACTCACCGTAATAGGAATCATTGGAAATACACATGGTGTCATCAATGCTGCGAATCCACCTAACATACCCGCGAAGAATAGCCAGATCATACTTTTGGAATCACTGTCACTACTGCCACCCGCGCCACAGTCACTTACTGGATCATTATATGTAGCTCTTAGTTGTGGTCTACTTTGATCTACCTTATCTCCTGCCGCCATAGCAGCATTATTATTAGTGCTTACATTGTTGCCATTCATAGAGAAGCTAAACTCTACATCTGTGGGAGGTAAACACCTTGTAGCATCACAAGTCATATAAGTAAGGAATCCACTAATAGGCTTAGTCTTGTCAGTAACAGTTACATTCTGTGTAATTGTAAATGGTTGATCAGCAAGATATTTGACCACAGTTACATTATCAAATAGTGGATCTGGGCCTTCTTTCTTATGACCGCTTTCTTTACCTTTTCCATCTAGTGTTATACCATCGGCATTTTCGTAGTATACTTCTGTAGGTACTGGACCATCATCACTTGTAAATTGTGAGTATACAGTCCATCCTTCTTGTATTGCTGCAGTGTAGATCAATTTGTACTTACCGTCTGCTATTTTTTCTTTTTTCCATTTCCACGTTACAGGATTGAGTATGCCATTGTCTTCATCCGAATCAATGTTATCATCACCCATCGTGATCGTAATTGGCTTTGCTCCAGCTTTACTATCAGCTATACCCGCAGGTAAGTCAAGGTTAAATTCTACATCAGTAGGAGGCAAACAGTTTTTATCATTACATGTCATGTATGTTAGATATCCTATGACAGGTTTGGATGCGTCTTTGACGGAAATCTTCTGCTTGATTACAAATGGCTTATCTGCCAGATACTTGATTACTGTCACATTATCAAATAGTGGATCTGGGCCTTCTTTCTTATGACCACTTTCTACGTTGTCACCTATAAGATTGATTCCTCTAAAGTCTTCATAAACGATCTCTGTCGGTACTGGCCCATCATCACTTGTATGCTGAGAGTAGACAGTCCATCCTTTCTCTGCTGTAGCTTCATATACGATATTGTACATGCCATCTTCTGCAGATTCGATTTCAATTTTCCATTTTACTGGATTCTTTATTTGGCTGTAAGATGTGTTGGCTATAGCAATGATAGCTAGGAGAGAGAATAATATCTTATTCATCATGATAGATACGGTTTACTATCGTCGAAGGTATATTAGACCTCTTTATAAGATCAGAATAACTTCAATTGGTTAATTAAGTAGTGTTTTTCGTCAATTGCCAAATTGAATACAACAAAACGGCAAGCACGAAAATATATAATTATAGCGTATTAAAGGCTTACATTGAATTCTAGATCTTTAGGAGGAAGACACCTTAATCCATCGCAAGTCATATAAGTGACATATCCAGCTATGTTTGCTTTGGTATCTGTAGACGAATAGCTTTGTCTGAATACTACTTTTGACTTGTATTTAGATATAACCATATCAAACAAATCGTCGTGGTTTTTGATGAGTTTACCTTCTTCATGCACATCTTGAACCAAAGCGTTAGCAGAGGATTTTGTAAAGGAAAAGCTTGTAGGTACTGGTCCATCATCTGTATTGTCTTGAGAATACAAGTACCAGCCATCTTTGATGTCTGCAGTTGCGATTAGCGCATACTCTCCATCACTTATCGTTTCGATTTCAAAAGACCATTTGATTGGGTCTGGAAGTGTCTCGTTGGTTGTAGAGATGTTAATCCCTGTAAGGGCAAAAAGCATGATATATATTGCTTGCATGGCTTGAAGTGTTATTTGTCAATTATTATTGGATACGTATTCAAATGTATACTAATACTAGGCCGACTTCAATCCTCATTGTCCGATTAATATAACATTAACTAAGATTTTGGAAATACTTTAGTAAGCGTAGCGCTAAAGGACCAAAACCTTAAAATGTAGGACAAAAATGAGTATCAAAAACCCCAAATGAATTAATTCTGGGAAGATTGCGCCTTTGATCTTTAACAGATTCATACTTAACAATATGCCTAATGGTACAGATAGCATCAAAAGGTGATCGACTGTAAGGTGATCATTGATAAATAATGCAATCATGGCACTTAAAATCATCCAAAATAGAATGTCGATTTTCTTTTGCACTTGGATACTTTTTTTCATGCTATAAGATCCATATGAGAATATGGCGATGACTATAAAAAGAAGAATCAATCCTAAGAAAATATACCCAATTGTATCTTTAGGTATTATATCTGAAGGGAAGCCAAATTTACCTTCCATAAGTGCTCCCATCTTTTCTTGGAAGACTCCGAGATAGAAAGTCCAACTGCCATATAGAATAAATGGTACTAGTACTCCTGAGAGGTACTGTAGCATCTCTTTTGTTTTAAAAGATCTAATGATAGCTAATCCTATAAATCCTGCAAGAAGATAAGCTATGTAAGGTGGGTATATCATAGCAGCGATACTGATAAATACTCCACTATTGAATATATACTTAACTGCGAAAGGACGCTTATATATCTTGAATATATCTGAGAAGGCTGCTAATATAAAAGAGTTGGCAATCAATACAGCCGACAAATAGGTACACTGTGGTACAATGCTACATAGCAATATGTATACAAGTCCTGGCCATAATGTAATTATATTGTTTAGTCGATGCTTTACTACTATCTTATTGATATATACAGCCTGTAGAAAAACAAGGACACATGCCAATATATTTTGCGATAGGATAGAAGGTAAGAGTTCATTAACCCAAGCTATAAATGGAGATAAGTCGCTAGCGTATGCGGGTTGGTCAGCATGCATTAAACTCTCAATCCTCACCAGTAAGGTATAAGGCAACAGCATGATACTGTTTAAAAAGAGATTACGTTTAAAAAATTCTAACACGGATAGTTACCAACTTATTTTGACTTACAAAGTTAAATTTTTATAACAGATTTAGATCTGTTAGTTCATATCATATTTAATTGTGCTATTTACAAACACTTATTACAGGGTAGAAATAAAGATAGACGGCTATTTGATAAACAAAATAGGCTAATTTGATGATAGTTAGATGTATCTTTCACCTTCGAAACCGACATTTGCCTATAGCTGGCCATCTATGAAATCTTCTCTCAAACAGATACAATCGCCGATACAAGCTGAACTCAAAGAATTTGAGTCTCACTTTCGTGATTCGATGAAGTCTAATGTCGCACTCCTAGATAAGATTATGTACTATATAGTACAGCGAAAGGGGAAGCAGATGAGACCGATGTTAGTTTTCCTGACTGCTCAACTTCATGGCGATATCAATAAGAATACTCATCTAGCGGCTAGTATGGTAGAGCTGTTACATACGGCCACCTTAGTTCATGATGATATCGTAGATGATGCTGATAAGCGTAGAGGTTTTTTCTCGGTAAGCGCATTATGGAAAAATAAAATAGCAGTATTAGTTGGTGATTATCTTTTATCTAAAGGACTACTATTGGCCTTAGAGAATGATCAGTTTCACCAACTCAAATTATTATCTAGATCGGTTAAGATGGTGATCGAAGGAGAACTGCTTCAGCAAGAGAAAGCGAGAAGACTGGATATCAAAGAAGAGGTATATTATGATATCATCAATCGTAAGACCGCTAGTCTATTAGCAGCCTCGTGCGCAGTGGGAGCTTCTACGACTACAGAAGATCCAAAGCTAATAGAGAGAATGCAGCTTTTTGGCGAAAAAATTGGAATGGCCTTTCAAATCAAAGATGATCTCTTCGATTATGGTGATAAAGATATAGGGAAGCCTGTTGGTATTGATATCAAAGAGAAGAAGATGACACTTCCTTTGATCTATGCATTACAAAATACTACTAGTTCAGAGCGCAAAAAATATATTCGATACGTAAGTAAGTCGGAGAAGAATAAAAAGTATGTAACAGAAGTCATAAACTTCGTAAAGGCAAGTGGAGGTTTAGAGTATGCAACTCAAAAGATGCTAGATTTTCAGCAAGAGGCATTCGATATACTGGATGAGTTTCCAGATAGTGACACGAAAGCATCTCTTAAGATGTTAATAGAATATGTGACACAGAGGAGCTTGTAAGACTAACTATCGACTGTAATGTCTAGAAGATAAAATAGCTGTAGTTATCAACCAGCGCAAAAAAAAAGGGTGACACTATATAGTGTCACCCTTTTTTTTTGCGCTGGTTGATAACTACAGCTATTTTATCTTCTAGACATTACAGTCGAT
>CALKJD010000101.1 GCA_937995755.1 uncultured Saprospiraceae bacterium
AATAAAGAATCTGTAGGGAAATTATCCTTAGTATAATTATATTCAACCAAATTGGTCTTAGCTGCATATAGAACTTCATATTCATTTTCGTGAGCAAAAACATATGCAGATCCTATTTCATTGTCTTCGTCCAATACATTCCAGTAATTATCAAGATCTATAGCATTGGGTCCCACATTAATATTAGTAGAATCTATAAATGAATAATGTGGTAACCCAGAACTTAAATCTTTCGTCCTCTTACCATCCGCTGGTCGCAATTCTGTCCGATGTATATATGTTTCCCATACCGCAATATCTGGTTGCGCTCCACTAGTTGCAAAATTCCAAGTAGAGTCTGCCACAACTCTTTTTTGGTCTACATTCCAACTAGATCTCCAATTCAGTGCAAAAAATTCCTTCCAAGCAAACAAGCCTAATTCAGATTGAGAAGCATTAGAATTTAGATTTCCTGGCAAATTATAACTGATTTCAAAAGATGGACTTACCGCATCGACTATTGCAAAATCATTTACTTTACTATTGTTACATGAATAGCTGATTAAGAAAATAATACTAAGAACAGGTATCGCTAATATTTTATTGGAAGTTTTCATTGTATTGATTTTACGTTTAACATTTTAAAACTAAATTTTTCCTTCTACGGAAAAATCGGTACTACTACCTGAATCTAGTCCAAGTATAATTCATCGAAACATTACCATTAATGCTCTCGCTCCAACCCAGAATTATAAATAATCTAAGGACACTAAGGCACTAGCTTTTTTTCACACAAAAGAAAGAAGCCACTACACCTGCAGGATGTATCGTACCATCGCCTCCAGGATGCGGTATTTGTCTGATTGTAGATCCTACAAAAGCAGGAACTTGATTCACACCATTCTGCCATGGATTCACCATATAACCTACATATTCGTATATCCATTTATGCCCACTTACTATCCCTTCGCCTTGAAATCTTGCTGTGTAAGGATCTCCGTAATTTATTGATCCAGTAAGTTTAAGCTCCCATTCTGTGCGACCCACATCACCAATACTCCCAGCTATTTGATTAGGTAAATCAGTGGCTTCGAGTATGATAGATCCAGATCCAAATTCCAATGGGCTCTGATCATTTACTTGATCAAACGTGTAATTATTATAACTTCTGTAATCCCAGACGCCTGTCCATATGTCTTGTATATTCATGATTAATGTGTTTTATTATATTGTTCAAATCCTTTAGGTAATACTTCAAAAGAGCCTGTCAGACTCCAAAGAAAATCTGTTTGCAATTCTCCAGTAAACCAAGGTGCATTTCTTGGCACATACTGATCGGCGATAAACGTACCCGCACCTTTTCCTTCTTGGCCATTACCTAGGTATGTTGCTTGACTATGACAGCCCATACAACTAGAAGTCAGTCCATCAACATTCTTAGTGATAAATAAATCGCCTAATCCATTTAAGTTGTAATAGTATTCTTGATTGGCAAATACATCAGTTGTAAATGTCCCTTCAATGAATGGATTCAGTGCATATACGGAACCTCTATCATAGGTTGTAATTCCAGGTGTATAGTTTTCTGGGGCAGCCGGCGAAAGCATTGAATAGCCGAGTGAAACTGCATAATGAGAACTAGCCTTATCCAAAGTACTAACCGTATTTCTTCCTTCGGCCATAACGACAGAACTTGGAAATACAGGACTATCAGGAGTCGGAGTCCAATAAAACGTTTGCCATGTCCATCTCGTAGACTCTCTTGATGCAACATGCGAACCTAATACAATAACCATATCTCCAGCTGCTGCTATATTATTAGAATATTCAGCACCTTCCTTAGAAGAGATATTATAATTGTGAGCTTCAGCAGCACTCATGGTATGATGAATAAAAACATCGATTCCAAAAACTGTGACATTATCAATTCTAGAATCATTAGCATCTGTACATACATATACGTAGGACTCAAATTCATCATCATCTTTCAGACCGTCTGATTTCCCTGACCATTTATGAAAGCGATACATCCCATCATAAATCTTTAACCTATCGGTCAATACTCTATAAATTGGTTTTAACGCAACACTGTTAGTTGGCAATTCTATAGTAGAAACTTTACCAGGGACTTTCTTACCTGTCATAACAGAATTGAGATAATACTTGTTATCTAAAGCCGCTTCAGCGGTAGCAGGATTAAACTTTACTTTACCTACTATATCTCCTCTTTCTGCCGACAAACCTCGACCATGAAAACTTCCATTAGATGATTCAAACTTAGCTCTAAACTCTAAGTTTCCTGTGCTATTAATTTGCTGGGGCATATCACGATACCCTCCCATGGTTGCCCTCATTACATCTTGTGGAGAATACCATGTTTCAAACAATCTTAAAGGCTCGCCATCGCAAACTTGATCGGTAACCGTTGTGAGTGCAGCCCATAAGCCCCAAGCATGGCTTATCATATCTTTATTGGTTTCTAAACCATTTAAAGCATATGAATTATCAACCCAGCCGTTAATAGTTACTGAATCCGTCGGAAAGCTATCACCATTAGAAAGCATAGATGGCATCTCTTGAGGAGAAAACGTACACTCCCTGATTTCCAAAAAGGCATTTTCTACAGTCGATAAAAAGGAAGGAAAAATTAAAATTGACATTCCTAAAAACATGAAAATTAAAACTGATCTTTTCATAATATTGGTTGTTTAGATTAGGTAAATGGAGTTCTTTGACCATAAGCATAGGAACACTATTAGCATACGGTTGTGTATAACTTAGATGGCGGCTTAAATACCATATATTTGATAGGTAGACTCACCCAAATAGCAACTAATTACTAGTAGCCTTTTGATATAATTTTTCTTGGATGTAAAGTGGTTTTATGTATTCTTTTGATTTGGTTTTTTTTATAAAATTATGAGGCTGATTACCTAAGGGGGAAGGCAATTACACAAGTAATATACAAACAAGCTAGCGCCAAATAAGCCTTACACCAAATAAATGCACCCAAAACGAAGTAATTGCGTACATATACGCGCTCAATAAAAAATTGAACGGAGTGAAATACCTGTATACTATTCAATTATAAGTACTCATATTACACATAAGTCCTATTGCATCCTATAAACACAAACTTGCTATCGACCTGAGTGGCCACTATATATAATGAAGAAAGTACTCGCTGAAACAATACACTTCTAATGAGAGGCAAGACGGTCCCTTCATTCATCATTAAGATAGATGTAAAATCAAAAGTATAGTAATAGGATAATATGATTGGAAGCGTACTTACGACGGAGTGGAATTTACTCGCTACTTTTTTTTGCTAAGCAGTCCAAAATAATCTGGCTCTAAAAATTTAACTTTGATTAAAGACCATAAGATCAATAGCATTACAAAACCAAGCGCTAAAGAAATAAATGGATGGTCAATCAATGAAGGTTCCACTAGAAATCTTACATAAAGAGTAGCCATAATGTAAAGCACAATAATTATATCCGCAGCTTTCCCTTTGATCATCAATATTATAATTCAATAGTAGAGGTGAATAGATTCATAAATCAATTGACCATAGAAAATACTCACCTCCATCTTATATATAATTTATTATAACTAATGCGCTTCTCCTGGCGAAGCGGCTCCTCTAGGTATTCTTATATCCTCAACTAGATCTTGTATCTCTTGTGGTGGCGCTGCTGTCAAACGGCTGACTACTAATGCCAATATGAGATTAAAAATCATCCCTAGCACACCTATCCCTTCTGGCTTAATACCAAACCAATAGCCTTCTGGTGTACCTGGACCACCCAACTGCGGTTTAAAATACCATATATAAATAGCTGTAAATAGTATTCCTACAATCATTCCTGAAATAGCGCCTTCCTTATTCATTCGCTTATCAAAGATACCCATGATGATTGCCGGAAAAAATGAGGCTGCTGCCAAACCGAAAGCAAGGGCGACTACTTGAGCTACAAATCCTGGAGGATGCATCCCAAATAATCCTGCGCCTATAACTGCCACTGCTATCGCTATTCTCGCTGCAAGCAATTCTCCTTTATCTGAAATATTAGGCATCAAATTCTTTTTCAATAAATCATGCGATACTGATGTAGCAATCACCAAAAGCAAACCTGCTGCCGTGGACAATGCTGCTGCTAAACCACCAGCTATAACCAATGCAATAACCCATGAAGGTAGATTTGCGATTTCTGGATTCGCCAATACTATAATATCACGATCTATAAATAATTCATTCAACTCTTCATCTGCTACATACTGTATAAGACCGTCATTATTTTTATCTTCAAAAGCCAACAGTTTAGATTCTTCCCACTTACTAAACCAACCCGGCATATCAGCATATGGCTGTTCACTTACAGTTTGAATTAAATTTGTCCTTGCGAAGGTGGCAACCGCTGGAGCTGTTGTATATAATAAAGCGATAAAGAATAATGCATAGCCTGCAGATTTACGAGCATCTCTTACTTTAGGAACTGTAAAGAACCTTACTATCACATGAGGTAGACCTGC
>CALKJD010000102.1 GCA_937995755.1 uncultured Saprospiraceae bacterium
GAAGTAGAAGTACAGAAAAGAATAAAACGAAAAACCTGACTTAGACGAGCATATCCATGAGAATACTATTTTCATTGAGATAGCCTCCAAAAAAATGTTTTTCTTTCATTCTAGACAGCAAAGGGTTGAAATCATCATTACACTTAAGCTCTACACCTACCACAGCCGTTCCCTTTTCTCGAGAAGTTTTCTTGGTATACTCAAAGTGTGTTATATCGTCAGTTGGACCTAATATTTCCGCTACAAATTCCTTAAGCGCTCCAGCACGTTGCGGAAAAGTAACTAAGAAATAATGCTTGAGACCTTGATAGAGCATCGCTCTTTCTTTTATCTCTTCCATACGCGTAATGTCATTATTGCCACCACTTATGACACAGACAACATTTTTGCCCTTGATAACATCCGCGTATTGCTCTAGTGCAGCTATACTCAATGCTCCTGCCGGCTCTAACACAATAGCCGCTTTATTATAAACATACAGAATCGTCTCACAAACCTTACCTTCATCTACCGTTACCATCTCATGAAGATTGGATTGGCAGATTTTAAAATTACGATCTCCTACTCTCTTTACTGCTGCTCCATCTACAAATTTATCTATATCAGACAAAGTAAAATTTTCCTTGCGATCTAAAGATGTCTTCATTGATGGTGCACCCTTAGGCTCCACTCCTATCACCTTTGTATGAGGCGTCAATATCCTACATACACTACTCAACCCAGCAGCCAATCCGCCGCCGCCCACTGGTAAAAATATATAATCAATAGCCTCATCGGCCTGCTCTATTACCTCAAGACCAATAGTCGCCTGACCTTCTATTACTTTTTCATCATCAAAGGGGTGTATAAATGACATGGCATGTGTATCACAATACGCTCTAGCATAAGTGTTAGCCTCGTCAAAAGTATCACCTATTAATACTACTTCTACATACACTTCGCCAAACATTTTTACCTGCTCAACTTTTTGCCCAGGAGTAGGACTAGGCATAAAAATCTTACCATATACCTTGAGCGCCCTGCACGAATAAGCCACCCCTTGTGCATGATTACCTGCACTTGCACAGACAATTCCTTTTTCTAGTTGTTCCGCTGATAAAGATTTCATCTTGTTGTATGCTCCTCGTATCTTATAGGATCTTACTATCTGCAGGTCTTCACGCTTTAGCATCACATTACAGTCATACAACTTAGAATAACTTATACTGTTTTCTAAAGGCGTCACAGTAGCTACGTCCTGCAATATTTTAGCTGCTGACTTTACATCTGCTAGATCTGGAAAATAAGTAGAATCTTTCATATTTTATGCTAGCACTGGAGTCTCCAAAACGGCCTCTGTTTTAATTGCTTTCATAGCAGTCATCGCCGCACGCAATCTCTTACCAACGGATTCGATCCTATGATTTCTTATTGCATCGTTTACTTGTATGAGTTCTTTATTGTCTACATGGTTTCCTTCACTGTATGACATACCTATTACATCCGTAGAAACACTCTTCATAAAATCCGAAAGCAAAGGCTTACAAGCATGATCAAAAAGATAGCATCCATATTCTGCAGTATCAGAAATCACTCGATTCATTTCATATAATTTCTTCCTTGCTATAGTATTAGCAATCAGTGGCAATTCGTGTAATGATTCGTAATATGCAGACTCTTCAATAATCCCAGCACTCACCATGGTTTCGAAAGCTAACTCAACTCCAGATTTGACAAATGCAACTAATAAGACACCGTGATCAAAATATTCTTGCTCTGAAATATCCAAATGAGTAAGAGCTGTTTTTTCGAATGCGGTCTCACCTGTAGCTGCTCTCCACTGAAGGAGATTGATATCGTCATTATTCCAGTCTTCCATCATAGTCTGAGAGAATACTCCTGAGATAATATCATCCATATGCTTTTCGAATAAGGGACGCATAATATTTTTAAGTTCTTCAGAAAGATGATACGCTTTAATTTTAGCTGGGTTAGAAAGTCTATCCATCATATTAGTTACTCCACCATGCTTAAGTGCTTCTGTAATAGTCTCCCACCCATACTGTATTAGTTTGGCAGCGTATCCTGCTTCTATTCCTTCATCCACCATTTTATCAAATGAAAGAATAGCCCCAGTCTGCAATAACCCACAAAGTATCGTCTGCTCACCCATCAAATCACTTTTCACTTCCGCCACAAATGAAGATTCTAACACACCAGCTCTATGCCCTCCTGTTGCGACCGCATATGCTTTAGCTTGCGCCCACCCTTTGCCTTCAGGATCATTCTCTGGATGTACAGCTATCAATGTAGGCACTCCAAATCCACGCTTATACTCTTCTCTCACTTCTGTACCAGGACACTTAGGAGCAACCATAATCACCGTAATATCTTCACGCACTTGTATCCCCTCTTCTACTATATTGAATCCATGTGAATAACTCAAAGTTGCACCTTTTTTCATCAGTGGCATCACCGCATTGACTACATTAGTATGTTGCTTATCTGGAGTAAGATTGAGTACTAGATCTGCCGTAGGAATTAACTGACCATAAGTACCTACTACAAAACCATTGGATGTTGCATTCATAAAAGACGTTCTCTTCTCATCTATAGCTTGCTGCCTTAAAGCATACGAGATATCCAACCCAGAATCTCTCATATTCAATCCTTGATTGAGTCCTTGTGCACCGCAACCTATGATTACTATTTTCTTATGCTCCAACTCACTTACGCCATCCTCAAATTCCGAAGCGCTCATAAAGCGACATTTACCTAATTGAGCTAGTTGATTCCTAAGAGATAGAGAGTTAAAATAATTTGCCATTTCGATTTATGTTTGATTCTTAATTTACTTTTAGAATAATATTATTGTCTTATTGTATAGCCTCTAGAGATTTTGATATTTCCATAGGTTGCTTCGTCACTGCAATTCTACCCGACCTTACAAATTGCATTATGCCATAAGGCTTCAATTCTTCGTACAAGGTTTCGATTTCTTTCTTTCTACCAGATTTTTCTAGCACAAAAAAATCTTTGTTTACGGTAACAATATTTGCATTGCTCTCTTTAATTATATTTTGAATTTCACGTTCTTCGAACAATAGGTCCGAAGCCACTTTAAACAAACACGACTCTTGATAAATGGTATCTTCATCAAGATGATAATAGGCCTTAATCACTTCAACTTGCTTTTCTATTTGACCTATTATTTTTTTGATTTGCTTCTCTGTTACGGAAATCAAAATCGTCCACCGTGACACCCCTTCGATCTCAGATACTGACGAACTGATACTTTCTATATTGACATGCCTTCGCTGAAAAATTGCCGATATCCGATTGAGTAGTCCTATATTATTTTCTGTATATACAGATACCGTATAAAGTTCTATTTTATTTTCCATAACTATCTTAATCTTATTTCTGAGACACTTGCACCACTTGGCACCATTGGAAATACATTATTCTCTTTGCCCACCATTACTTCTAATAAAAAACTTCCTTCGCTATTTAAAAATGTATCGAGTGCCGCGTTTAAATCCGTCCTTTCTTTAACTTTCTGCGATGGTATATGATACCCTTTAGCGATGGTTTGAAAATCAGGATTAATCATTTCGGTAAATGAATATCGACGATCAAAAAACATCTCTTGCCATTGTCTTACCATACCGAGAAACTCATTATTCAGGATCAATATTTTTACATCTACACCAGATTGATAAATAGTCCCCAACTCTTGGATAGTCATCTGAAATCCTCCATCGCCGATTACTGCTATCACTTGCCTATCTGGCGCACCAAATTTGGCTCCTATAGCTGCTGGCAATGCAAAACCCATAGTACCTAATCCTCCAGAAGTAATATTAGATCTCCACTTACTAAATTGGTAATATCGCTGTGCCACCATTTGATGTTGACCAACATCTGTTACAATTACAGATTCACCTTTAGTCTTATCAGAAATGAGCTTAATCACTTCGCCCATGGAAATGGGTTTATCCGTAGCCGGATTTAATTCTTCTTTGATTACTGCCTTGTATTCTTCTTGATACAATTCATTAAACTGCTCTAACCAACTACTATAATTACCTTGATTGATCGCATTAGTTATTAATGGCAAAGTATATTTACAATCTCCCAATACAGCAACATCCGCATTTACATTTTTATTGATTTCCGCAGGGTCTAATTCTAGGTGTATGACTTTAGCCTGCTTGGCATACCTACTCAGATCACCCGTGACTCTATCATCAAACCTCATGCCCACAGCGATCAACACATCACACTCATTGGTCATCTTATTAGGACCATAGTTACCATGCATACCTAGCATTCCTACATTTAACGGATGATCATCTTTGAGTGCAGACAAGCCCATAATCGTCCATGCCGATGGGATTCCTGACTTCTCTACAAAATCTTTAAATTCTTGTTGAGCATCAGCTAATATTACACCTTGCCCAAAGAGTACCATCGGCTTCTTAGCCTTATTAATTAGGTCTGCTGCTTTCCAGATCGAAGCCTTCTCTACAGCAGGACTAGCGACATAACTTCTAATCTGATGACATCTTTCATAACTGTAATCTAATCTACCAAATTGAGCATCTTTTGTAATATCAATCACTACAGGACCAGGCCTTCCACTACGAGCGATATAAAACGCCTTAGCTACGGCAGCAGGAATCTCTTCAGCACTAGTAATTTGAACATTCCACTTAGTCACTGGCATAGATACACCCATTACATCCGTCTCTTGAAATGCATCAGTACCCAATAACTGACTAGCCACTTGACCTGTGATACAAACCATAGGAGTAGAGTCTATCTGAGCATCTGCTATCCCTGTAATCAGATTAGTCGCACCTGGACCACTAGTGGCAAATACAACTCCTACTTTGCCTGAAACTCTAGCATAACCTTGAGCAGAGTGTGTCGCTCCCTGCTCATGTCTTACGAGTATATGATTTATCTGTTCTCGGTAACTATATAGGGCATCATAGATAGGCATAATGGCTCCACCTGGATATCCAAATATAGTATCCACTTGCTCTGCTAAAAGACATTGAATTAATGCTTCAGCTCCAGTTAGCGTTTTTGTTTTATTTTCTACTGCTACTTCCATATTTATGGCTTTACTTACTATCCTTCTTTACTATTCTAATGGATTAATTACGAATACTCCTAATTCAATTTTCAATTGTACTACGCTATTTTTATCTATAAATAACTCGATTTATTACAGCTCCGGAATCACACCGCAGCTATTTATCTGTAACACAACCTAAAGAAGCAGATGATACCGAATTAGCATATTTATAGAGTACCCCTCTCCTCACTTTTAACTGGGGTGACTTCCACACTTTTTTCCTTTTATTAATTTCATCATCTGTAAGATCTGCGTTAATGGTATTTGATACCGCATCTATGGTAATGATATCTCCATCTTGTAACAAGGCGATCAATCCACCTATTTGCGCTTCTGGAGTGATATGCCCCACAACGAATCCGTGTGTACCTCCAGAAAATCGACCATCGGTAATCAAAGCTACTTCCTTACCTAACCCTGCACCTATAATAGCGGCTGTAGGCTTGAGCATCTCTGGCATTCCAGGCCCACCTTTAGGCCCTTCATACCTTATCACGACTACATCACCTTTCTCCACTTGTCCATTAGCTATTCCATCATTAGCCGCATACTCTCCATCAAATACTTTCGCAGTACCAGAAAATCGCAAACCTTCTTTTCCTGTTATTTTAGCCACTGATCCCTCTTCCGCCAGATTACCTGTTAATATCCTAATGTGACCAGTCGCTTTGATCGGATCATCTACAGATTTTATAATTTCCTGACCATATTTCAAACCTTTTAAACCTTCCAAATTTTCAGCAATTGTCCTTCCTGTTACGGTCATACAATCACCATGAAGCAAACCTTGATCAAGCAAATACTTCATAACAGATGGTACACCTCCGACATGATGCAGATCTTCCATCATGTATTTTCCGCTAGGTTTTAGATCTGCCAGAAATGGTGTATTATCACTTATTTTTTGAATATCTTCTAAATTAAATTGAATGCCAGCTGCATCTGCTATAGCCAAGTAATGTAAAACTGCATTAGTAGATCCACCAAGAGCTGTAACAACTGTAAGCGCATTCTCTAAAGACTTTTTAGAAATGATATCTGATGGCTTAATATTATGCTCTAGCAAATTCATGATCGCTGCACCTGCTTGTTCGCATTCATCTTGCTTAGGGTCTCCGTCTGCCGGATTTGAAGAATTATACGGTAAGGTAAATCCTAATGCCTCAAGTGATGCTGCCATGGTGTTAGCTGTATACATGCCACCGCATGCACCTGCTCCAGGACAAGCATGTTCTATGACTGCATCAAATTCTTCTTCATCTATTTTGCCTGACACCTTTTCTCCCCAAGCTTCGAATGCAGAAACGACATCTAGCTTACGCCCTTCATATTCACCAGCGGCTATCGTACCTCCATAGACCAAGATTGCTGGTCTATTTAACCTGAGTATTGCCATCATTGCACCAGGCATATTTTTATCACAGCCAACGACTGTCACCAGACCATCATAACTCATTCCTCCCATGACCATCTCCATTGAGTCAGCAATCAAATCACGAGAAGGCAACGAATATCTCATTCCTGGAGTGCCCATAGATATGCCATCACTTACGCCTATGGTATTAAAAACCAAACCTACTCCTTCACTTTCGTTTACACCTTTCTTTACGAGCTGCGCTAGGAGATTTAGGTGCATATTACAAGGGTTCCCTTCATAGCCAGTACTACCAATTCCTACCAATGATTTATCAAAATCTTCTTTTGTTAATCCAATAGCATGCAACATCGCTTTGGCTGCTGGTTGACTATCATCTTGCGTAACACATTTACTATAATTCTTATTTACCATTATTCATTTATTCAATCGGAAACCAAAAAAAAACGCTACTCAAATTTGAGAAGCGCTTTATATTATTTCAATTATAACAATATCTTCTCAGGTCGCTCATTGAATAATGACAACTATAATAATGACTGTGATAATGTTAATATATCTTTTCATTTTCTGTGGACTGTTAACTCATTAACATTGGCGAACTCTATTAACCAACATGACACAAACATAATTGCAAATCATACATCAGCAAACCAAACAAGAACATACTATTACGATATCCAAACCAAATTAAACAAATACAACCCATTAGATATCAAAGAATTAACAATAAAATAAACACGACATCAAAAGCACTTATCACACAATAAATAAAAATCACAACAGTCCTATTTTTCACCAAGTCCTTCAATCACCAACTTTCCAAGGCTTCATTTCTAATTATTACTAGAGCTTAATTACCAACTAGCAACTACATAACCCCCTCTTCTAAAGCCACTACACTATAGCACATTATCCTTGAGTTACTTACACAAAAAAGCACCCAAGAAATCAATCTTGAGTGCTATATATTTTACTAAATTTTCTTAATTCCTAGAGAGAATAGTTTCCGTATAACTCTCTTACTTCTTTAGCTGATAAGGCATCATCGTATATACGAACATCATCGATTGCCCCTTTAAATGTATTACCTACAGAGCCTGACCTTGTACCTATTAGCAGTGGAAATGAGTTAGTGTTGATCATTCCTGGTGCATTGATAGATTCGGCTAATTCTCCATTGATATACAATGAAAATACTTCATCTTGAACTACACCGGTAATCATCGTCCATTCACCTAAAGTATATGTGTTTTCACGTAGCATATAATTAGCTGATCCATTGCTCATGTTGATATCAAGCACTATCAGTCCATTACCTGCTACAGAGATACTATATGGAACAGTACCGCTACCGTTAATAGCCGCCCCCTTTGTAAGTATCGTACCAGTCTTCATCTCATCTACTCTTACAAATGCAGAAAAGCTAATATCCTCTGATATATTAAGTTGGTCTGCGTGACTCACTTCGATAAAATCAGAATCACCATTAAAGATCAAAGCTCCTCCTGGTATGCCTTGACTGTCTGTTCCAGGTGTTGTTCCAGTTATTACTCCATCATTTCCGTAATCAGATATATCCGTAGCCTCTACATCCAAAGGATAATGTGCTACCAAAGCTTCGGCCTTAGGATTATCTATCGCATCGGTAATATTCACTCTAGCTGTGACTGCCTTTTCTTGACCTTCATTGATCACTTTTACCATTGCCGTCACAAACACTCTCTCTTCAAAATCATAAGCAGATACATCACCTACTGATAACATACCAGTAACCGGATCAATCGCTATCGCATTGTCAGTATCCTGCGACATGATCTCATATGACAGTGTACCTCTATTGGTATTTGCCAGTATATCTC
>CALKJD010000103.1 GCA_937995755.1 uncultured Saprospiraceae bacterium
ATCCAAAAATTTGTCGTCATAGAGTAATGTAACGGAGATACCATCTTCATATTTTACATCTTAAATCAAAATCACTAAATTTATTTTATTGCCTTTGAGGGAATTTATTTTTGCTAAATCATCAGAGATGACATATCGTCGAGCGCTAGGCATCGAATTATACATTACCATCGTATACCTATTAGAAACTAACTATTTACTATGAGTGCAAAGAGATATCTTCAGGGACTATCAATTCTTACCATTTATTGGTCCGCCCTATTTCTAATATTTAGACTGCTCTTCATCTATACATATCGCAGTAGTATTGACAATTATTCATCCGTACTTATTTATGGATACTTTGGAGACCTATCTATAATCATGAGCCTTGTCGCTATTACTTCTCTTATCATATTATTCTGGTCTCAGAAAAATGAAAAGTTAATACTCAAGACTTTAAAAATATATTCACTGATTTCATTATCCGCTATTACATTGGTAGAGTATTCTAGCAATTTACTTTACAGCGAATGGGGATCGACACTCACATGGAGAGCGACATCTTACCTTGGCGATGGAATCTACGGATGGCAATCTGCAATTACTTCCATAAATTTTTATTTGATATTTTATTTTGTCGTTGCTATTGGATTTTATTTCGTTTTCACTAGATTAATTGACTTTTTTTTTACGACAAGACAAATTCATCGAAATTGATATATCGAACTGCCATATCACTTCTTCTACTCATCATTGCTGGCATAACTATTCGAGGAGGATTTCAAAAAACACCTTATACTTCTGCAATATCTTTTTTCTCTCATAGGACCACAGAAAATTATGCTGCTGTAAATAAAATAAGATACTACACCGATAGTTACTTACAAACTAAAAGTATCAACAAACATATATCACCATATCATAAAAACGAAAACAGCGTAGGAGTAAGAAATAATAAGGAGGGAAAAACGATACTCGACAATAACCAACCTAACATCATATTGATCATTATGGAAGGTATTCCTTATGCAATATTTGATACTATCTATAATAAAAATATCAACATTCCTAACCTCAGAAAAATAAAAGACAACTCGTATTCTTATGATCAAATGTATGCATCAGGATTTAGGACTGATCAAGGCCTCCTCAGTTTACTAGCGGGTATACCTGCGTATCCTTACATCAACGTAATGAAGGATGTGGAAAGTATTCACAAGCAACAAAGCATAATAAAATCACTTAAGTCAATTGGTTATCAAAACTCTTTTCTATATGGAGGAGATAGCCAATTTTCACAATTAAAAAAATTCTTACTTTCACAAGGAATAGATTATCTCAATGACGAATCCAATTATTCTAAATCAAAACGAAATACAGATTGGGGTGTTGCAGACCATATACTTCTAGACAATAGTGCTAAGTATATTAACTCACTGAAAGACAAGCATTTCACAACTGTCTTAACTTCTAGTACACACCTACCTTTTGACTTCCCAGGCAATGACTATAAAAACAAATCTCCTAAAGAAAATTTCATCGGTAGCTTAGAATATCTGGATCAAGCATTAGGTGATTTTATATCTGAAATATCAACTCCTGACAATAACAATCTGATCATCATAACGGCAGACCATGGCTGTCTTTATCTAGGACATGATTTCAATGATCACGAAAGATTCCATGTTCCTTTTTTATTATTAGGCAACGCTGTATCAGATAGTTTAATAGGAAAAAGCAATTTACATTACTATAATACTCACGACCTACCTCTTAGCCTAGAGCACTTACTGAAATTAGAAGCCAATTACTATCCCTTGTCCGCAGATATCACTTCATCAGATAATGTTTCATCGGCTTATTGGATTACTGAACATACTATGGGGTGGATTTCTCCTAATCAAAGCATCGTAACTAATCATGATGTCAGTGAATTATACTTTCAATCTAATGACAATAATAATGGTGAAATCGAAAAGCAAAATTTAAAAGCATACTACAATAGCACTATGCATTATTTGCAATCTGAAATATCTTCTCCATCAAATCATTAAACATACACATAACTAAAATGCCACTTCAACCACTTCCAGATAGGCTAACAAATCGTATAGGTAAATAAACTCTAATGGTGAAAAAACACTATTTCGATTACAATCTTTAAGATTACTTTCCAAAGGACTACCATTACACCAAATGCCATTAGTATTAGACGTAATACCATATCTCTCTGTTATATTTTGATCTACAACATTGATTGCCCCTTCTATTGGATAAGAACTTAATAATTCGCAATATCGATCTCTCCATTTCTTAGGTGCATTTCCATCAAAAGGATTTCGATCACCCTTAAATACTTTATAATTATCATGAAAAAGTATCAATTCTAATGGCGTTACAAGATTACCTGCTTGAAGAGCATCTTCTAAAGTCTCACTCGTAACATTAAGATTAGCGTATGTGGATACTTTATTGTACATCCTAATATTATGTTGCTGGCCAAATCCTGCTGCACTTTCGACACCTGCACTCAGCGACCAGCCTATTTTTTCCATCATTGATGCCAGTACAGGTTCCCCAGTAATGTATTTTGCAATATGTGCCAATCCATAATAATAGATTCCTACTCCTGCGTTCTTAGCCTCGACTGATCCTTTACAATCTTTACATCCTGGAAACATCATATTGTTACTACATCCATTCGTAATTTTCTTTATCGCAGATGTAATTTCCTTTGCCATTTCTACTACATTATATACTTTATTATTAACCTCTACATTAGCTTCTTCCTCAGGAATCAACCTTTTGACATACATCATTCCTTGTAGTATGCCGATCAATTGATCTTGGGTAATCGTATTCATATTTCCTCCATTCTTTTTTTGCTCGTTACGTGGAAAATAACAAGCCATATCGCAGAATGATGGATTGGTACTAATCAATCCTTCTGCAGACATACTATTTAGCAATCTCGTCATATCCGAATCAGTATAATCTGATTTGTAATGCGCAATAGTGCTATCTACATGACCGTTACCAAAGTCGAAAGGAACATCATCTCTAACAATAAATCCTGTATAGCCTGACACATCAGCAACAAAGTCTGGGCAGACAGAATTACCGCAACTATTATAATACACTTCCATCAGCTTATTACCCATCATATCTATTCTTCGATATGCTTGTAGAAATAAAAATATTTTATTGAGAGTAATTTGAGCTAGGTCATCTTTACCTCCACGCTTATACATCCGATACTCCATACAGGCAGTTGCGATCAATTGTCCTAATCTTACAGGCGTTTCTCCATAATGTCTCTTGGAATTATATTCGCTAGCGGTAAGTTCGTAAGAGTAGGCAGGTAGATTATATCCAGCATATTGATACGCACACTTGCTGTCATCCCACTCTCCTATTCCATCATTAGTCAACGTACTCAGATCATCTACAGAATACTCCATAAAGTAATTTTCGAAATCATCTTTCAACTTCCAATACTTAGTCGTGATCTCTTCGAAATCTAAATCAGACATACAGCTATTATTTAATAGCTTTTCATATTTCTGCTTGGCTTTAGCATCTTGCCCCTGAGCTATGTAACTCCAAGCTAGAAAACCAACAATAATCATAAGGTACTTTTTCATACTTAATTTTTAGTACTACATTCGTTATTGTAAAATACAACTAAAAGTATCACTATGCCAAAAGTATCTGTTTTCTGTGCTTCCTCATCCAAAGTAGACCCTAAGTATCTCCATGCGGCTACTGAACTGGGACACATATTTTGCAATGAAGATATTACTCTTGTTTATGGTGGAGGAAGTGCTGGTTTAATGGGTGCTATAGCGGATTCCATGCTTGAAAAAGGTGGAGAAGTTATTGGTGTCATTCCAGAATTTATGAAAGAGGTGGAATGGGATCATAAGCAAGTAGAAGACATGCGTACTACTGAGAGCATGGCTACTCGAAAGCAAACCTTCTGGGATCTAAGTGATGGCTTGGTCGCATTACCTGGCGGTGTTGGCACCATCGAAGAAGTAGTTGAGGCAATCAGTCTACTTAGACTAAATCGTATGTCTATGCCTATGATCATCGTCAACTTAGATGGCTATTTCGACCCATTTATTATGATGCTCAATAGATGTGTCGACGAAAAATTTATGAATGAGGCTGATCGTTCATTATGGCAAGTGGCCGATACTGTATCAGATGTAGTACCTTTACTTAAGAGATTATGGCGACAAAATATTTAAAAGCATACTTCCAAAAAGATGGTATAGAGGCGGGTTGCGATGAAGCTGGTAGAGGCTGCCTTGCTGGACCTGTATATGCTGCTGCAGTAATTCTACCCAAGAGATTTAAACATGAGCTTCTAGATGACTCTAAGAAGCTATCACATGCACAACGATTAGAACTTCGTGCTGTTATAGAGCAGAAAGCCATTGCTTACTCTGTAGCTAGACTTACTCACAAAGAGATCGATAGATACAACATCCTTAATGCTTCTATTAAAGCAATGCATAAAGCAGTAAAATCATTGGATACTACTCCGACGAGATTGCTCATCGACGGCAATCGATTCACCGATCATCCAACGATCCCACACCATTGTATCATCAAAGGTGATGGCATATATGCGAGTATAGCTGCGGCATCGATCTTAGCAAAAACCTACCGTGACGAATACATGGAAGGCTTGCATAATAAATATCCCCAATACGCTTGGGATAGTAATAAAGGCTACCCTACTAAAGCACATAGAAATGCATTAATAGAGCATGGAGCATGTGATTATCATCGCAAAAGCTTTAGACTTTATCCAGATCAAAAGGAGTTACCGTTTCCAAAGAAAAAATAAGATATCGAGAATTGCGTGTCACTGATTCATCACTGTAAGATAGAGAGACATTAATCCATTTGTCGTCTAATCACACGCTCAAATTATTTATCTGTGTCACTCCATCTAGGCGTCCACACGCTAGGTTAAGAAAGGGTTACTTCTTCGCTCCTTTCCTATAGTTGTAATCTCACCATGCCCAGAATAAACTACTACTTTATCATCTAAGACTAAGAATTGCTTCTTAATAGAATCTATCAATGTATCAAAGTCACCACCAGGCAAATCTGTACGCCCTATACTACCATCAAAGAGAACATCTCCAGCGATCAGTTGTAATGATTCATGATTGTAAAGCGAAATACTAGCAGGCGAGTGGCCAGGAGTAAATAGTACTTTCAAAGATGTATTACCAAAAGTAAGTACATCATCTTGATCTAAAAACACCTTGATATCCGGCGAGCGCATATAAGAAATTCCATACATCTGACTCACCATAGGCTGTGCATCTAATACAACCTGTTCTCCTGCATGACTAGTCAGTGGTAATCCATAACGATCTGAGACAAACTTATTGCCCAATACGTGATCTATGTGGCAATGAGTATTCACCAGATGAACTGGCACAAGCGCTTGCTGAGCAATAAAATCAGTAAGCTGCTCTTGCTCTGCTTCTGTCGAACAACCTGGATCTACTATGATACAATCTTTAGATTCGTCATACAGCACATAGGTATTCTCACTAAATGGATTAAAGGTAAAAATTGCAATATCCATATCTTATTTGCAGATTTGGTCTTTTAGAAATTGATAACCCAATGCGAAGAAATCTTCACGAGATTGAGCAAATTGTGACTCAAGATATATATCCGTATGACCTCCGCCTTCAATAGTTACTAGATCATTACGAAGACCTATTTCTTGACATCTATCAAAAATAGCCTTACTCCCAAAAAGATTAATATCAATAGGTATAACAACATTAGGCTTACCCATTTCATAGGGCACTACCTCATCAGCATCTCCATGAACACTGAATATCGGTGGATCGATTGCATCTAGAAAACTTAGTTTGTATACAGCGCCAGATAAGTTAACTATTCCTTTTACTGTAGAGTCATAAGACTGATTTTCTGCACTACCCGTATTTCCTTCTATCCCCCCATTATTGTCTATGAGTCCTCTTAGAAAATCATTGTCTATATCAGATTCGTCTACGGCACCTGCTAATAGCGAAGTAATCGCTCCAGCAGAAATACCACCGATATAAATTTGATCTGGATCAATATTCATATCATTACCTAAGTCCGCACTCATTTTGAAATGTCTGATGGCTGCTTTCATATCTACTGACGCTTTCACTACCGTATTCATCATTATCGTAGAATCAGGTACTGGAAAGAAAGAAGCCAATATCCTATAATCTATCGAAGCAGATACATACCCTAATCTTGCAGTTTCTCTTGCTATGACGTGCATCTGTTGTCTATTACCAGTTACAAATGCTCCCCCAAACGCCCATATCATTACAGGTCTTTTAGAAAGGGTATCTGTACTGGCCGCAGGCATATAGATGTCCATAAATAAATCATTAGGGTGTGCCGTATTCAAATCCATCTCAGCATACATGACTCCTTTCAAACTATCAATTTCAAAAAATGTTTCCTCCGTATATCTATCTGTGTCACAAATTTCTATAGCTTCTGGCTCCATCTCCTCTTGATCCGCAACCGGATCCTCAGCACAGGAATACATGAACAATAAGGCAAACAATGGCAATAAATGGCGAAGCTTCATATTTAATATAATTATATGCGTAAATATAGTGCTAGAATACTCCACTGAGGAATATTTCTTGAGTATAGATAATATTTAATGTCTTATCAGATTAAAAGCCAAGCTCGATGCCTAGTCTCAATTGAGATACCTTACCAGACTTAATAGAAAAAGCGGACAAAAGGTTGTCACTACTTAGATAAGCACTCACCGGACCTAGATGAAATATGGTATTGAATGGAATCAACACTGAACTGTTAGATGTATTAGCCAATCCTCCACCAATTGAAAACCAAGTCCAAGCTTTATATTGAGCGTTAGCCGCTAATAGATACCGATCATTAACTGCATTACTTGCTCTATAATAGTTAGCTCCTAATGTCAATTTTGAATTCATGCGATATCTAGCATTAACATGTATTTTGGTTCCTAATGATGTCGAATAGCTATTATTACTTTCATCAAAATCCAATAGGTTATAAAGGCTATCTTCTAAGACCACTTCATTATCATCGTCGATATAATCTAGTATATCCACACCTTCAAAAGTATTCATTTTCTTACTCGTGTAATTCACTACATCTTCACTCCACTCTATACTTCCTAGATCTAGTATACTGGCTGAAATATTCAATCTATCAGATACTGCCCAGTCGATTCCTAAGTCGATTCCTATTCCAGTATTCGGCCCCATAAAATTTTTAAAGCCATATGAATCACCGTCCACGTCAACATTATTGAGACCATCATAATCCACTACACCTGTTGTATTCATTACGTAATCTGAATCGATCGTGAGTTGATATATTTCTTCATCTGTTGTTAGCTTTATAGATGATCTCTCAGTAGATATATCGTTAACTCCAGATAGCAATTTTACCCTTGCACCGATAGTTACATTATTCATCTTATAAGATGTCCCTAGATACAGATCATGGTATCCTTGTAAAAGTAAATCTGGGCCCACGTCTAAAGTCTCTCCGATATAAGGAGCATTACCATTGGCCAATAATTTGTAGAGATCTTTGGTATAATTTGATCCCCCTACGAAGTGCCAATCATAACCTGCAGAAAATTGCCATTTACCTACAGTCAACCCAACTCCCAAGAGATGAACATTTACCTCTCCTGTGATATAGTTGAGATCATTTACATTATCGATACCTTCCTTCAAACGATATTCGTCAACACCTCCATTTTCCACAAGTATATCGCCTATGTTAATACCGTTGGTGTACGATCCAATTGAGATACCTGGAAGACTTATCACGAACTTATCTGCAAATCTGTAGGCAGGATTTACAGAAGTGCGTGCATAGATGCTATCCATCATATGGATCGATAGATCTTGAGCATAACATGACATTGCAATGGTCATCATGGATATAATTATCGCTATTTTATTATATATCTGCATCTATCTAGTTCTTTATTTGAAATATAGCTCCTAACTTAAAATCAATCTCATAATCACTATATAGCCATACAAAATCTTCTGTAACATTCTCACTGTCTATATAAGCCACTAAAACTATACGTTCTCCATCCTTTATCGTATTCAACCTATCAGATTGTATATCAATAAATTCTATAGAAGCATCCCCTTTAATCGTACGACCATCATTACCCAAAGTTGCCGCCTCTAAGGTGATTCCCTGTCCGTCAAACACTTCATCTATTGGGTTATTTGCAGCATCTAATATGACTGCCTGTACCCTTACCGTAGCAGGAAAATCATTCCTAATTACAAATTTAAATTCTGCGGTTTCTACATCATCTATTTCTGATAAATCAAAATCTAATGTATCAGATACGATGAGTTCTTTGACTATTCCTTTGAGTGGAAGATCTACAGACACATCGATTCGGAAGTAGCTTTCTTTATTGAGAAAACCACTAATCGTAGGATCTGCATCTGGATTAGCTAATGCATCTATATCATAGCCTACAGATGCTATTTTATCAATAAATATTTGTTGAATATTAGAATTGTCTTTATTGAAATTAAAGCTTGTCTCTTTTACTTCACCGACCTCTTCTAGAGATGGATAATTAAAAGCTACGCCCTCATCTATAATTGAGCTTTCTATATCATAAGTCAATCCTGTAATGGTTTTAAACTCTAATTTTTTGAAATCCGTTTTGACTGGAAATCCAAATGCATTTTCTACACGGATACTAACTCTAGGATCTTCAAATTCTAAGCCTCCACTTATCCACTTATCAAATAAGCCCACTTGAATCACATCTCCTTGAACATCAAAAACTCGCTCACCAAAGTACCCTTCTATATATTCGAAATTTAGAAAATCGAGTTTCATAGCGGTAAACTCCATAGGAACATCATTCCCTAGATTGTCTACTGCTGTATATTGAAAACTGAGTGAATTATCAATAGGTATAAATAAATAATCGTCAAGTGAAGATGACTCTGTGTTGTATATATCTGCTTCGTTAAATCTAGCTGGTACGGTATACGTCTTAGTAAATGGTACACCATCTAATGTAAACTCTGGTATTGTAATAGTAAAATTTACGTCCTCGTCTAATGCATGCTGCAATTTGAAAAACACATTATTATCTTGAAATATAGCTTTCCGTATTTCATTATCGGCAAATGCACTGGTCAGTGTAGCCAGTTCCTCCAGACTCCATGTCGAATTAGAGCCATCTATAGGTATATCTATAATAGCAGGAAACACAGGAAAGATATCATTGGCTTCTTGCCGGATTAATTCACCATTGTACTTGAGTGTCGGTTTCCCCTCTGGATCTATTACTATAGTCGTCAATCCATCTACCCTATCTGAAACAGTATTCAGCGTTAGTTGAGTATTGATTAGTGGTACCGCCACACTAACATCTGATACCGCTTCTGCATCTTGGATATCCTGCACATCTGAGCATGCAGAAAGTGTCATTAGCATCATGGCCAATAAATATAATCCTGTAGATCTATTCATAGTATTGATTATGTGTTCAATATATAATAGACACCAACCCAACACTGCAACACCTAGTTAGAATCTATCGTTAATGTATTAGTAAACGAATTACAACTCGATTTCTTGTCCTTTCTCCGGAATGACAATATCTCCAAAACCATCATTCTGTAGATACTTTCTAAATTCTAGCTGCGTATCATAGTCACCATGCACTAAAAATATAGTCTTTGCACTGCTCTTCTGATTGCCAATAAAATCCTTCATTTCACCTCTATCTCCGTGTGCTGAAAATGATGCCATAGACACTATATCCGCATTCACTGGTTTATATTCACCGAATATTTTCAACTCTTGGATTCCAGCTTTAAGCATACCTCCTGCCGTATTAGGTGCACAATACCCTACCATTAGGAAGGTATTCTTTTCATTGTCGATATTATTGAACAAGTGATGTCGAACACGACCGGCATTCATCATTCCTGATGAGCTTATAATGATACATGGATCTTTAGTATCATTTATAGCTTTAGAAGCTTCTACTTTACGTACATAATGAAGGCTATTAAAACCAAATGGATTATCATCAATTAAAAGGTATTCGTTGAGTTCATCATCAAAACACTCTGGATGTGCTCCAAATATCTCTGTAGCGTTTACAGCCAACGGACTATCTACATATACAGGGATTTTTGGTAACAAACCTGCTGTCTCCATTTTATCCAACATATAGACGATCTCTTGCGTCCTTCCTACACTAAAGGCAGGGATAATCAGCTTTCCTTTTTTCTCAATACATGTATGCTTCAGTACTTCTAAAAATTTATCAGATTGCTCAGGAGTACTTTCATGATCTCTATCTCCATAGGTCGATTCACATATCAGAAAATCTACCTCTGGCATAGGTTGAGGATCTTTTAGTATAGGCCTATCAGGTCTTCCTATATCACCGGTAAAACCTAATAACGTCTCTTTGCCATTCTCATTGATTCTTAATGTTACACTAGCACTACCCAATATATGACCTTGATCTCGATACATGATCTCTACATCAGGATGGATACGATGCCATTTGTTATAACTATAGCCCAAAAACATCTCCATCGCTCTGTGTGCATGTTCAGACTTATATAGCGGCACTCTCAATTTATCCTTTTTACCTTTCTTTCTCTTTTTTAACAATTTCTTGTTGTACCATTCTACATCTCGCTCTTGTATCTTAGCACTGTCTAGCAGCATGATAGCACATAGGCTTCTAGTAGCATGCGTACAATGTATATTACCTTCAAAACCATCTTTTACTAACTGAGGTACTCGACCAGTATGATCTATGTGAGCATGTGACAATATCAATGTATCCACTTTACTCGGATCAAAATGCCATGTATTATTCCATTCCCATAGGTTCTTACCTGACCCTTGAAACATTCCACAATCTAACAATATAGTATATCCACTATCTAAAGTCACCAAATGCGAACTTCCTGTTACATATCTCGCCGCTCCACAAAATTTTACCTTCATATCTTAATTATTTATCTGTGGCTCAAGATAAACAATCTTAGGTGTAGTTGTTAATGATTATGAGATGATAACGACGTTCCTAGTACAAATCGATTGTTGTGTCCAAGTGGATGAACTACACAGCTGTCACAATTAAACAAGCATTTCACAGTTCTATACAAATCGCAATATCAATATTTTACCGAATATTGCTCTAAAAAACGTTTAGGCCATCAGCTATTTTCACATAGTAGGATAGCAAATAAGGACTAATCGATTTTCAGAGAGCCGTACTTAGTTTCTATGTCAACACGTGCACGAGCATTCTTACCTCTCACACCCTCAATATATGTATGAGAGCCATCTTGATCAAAACTACTATGACTATAGGCTCCTGCTATTCTAGGTGTAGCATATTCGCTTTCTATTTCATATTGAAAACTCACACCTATATTGAGATAGATATCTGTATTCTTAGCTTCTATCACAGCATGGTCAAATACTGGCGACACTTCACGTACTTCTATTGTACCATAGTTCATCTCTGCATCTATTGACTTCTCTAAGTGCGTCGCTAATACTGTACTATATTTACTTTCTATCTCTATAGATTTCGCAGAAGTAATCTTAAACGAATCATACTTCCCCTGATTAGTCAACTCTCCTATTTCGCCCAGCTGATACGAATCATACTTACTCTCTATATTAATATCGTAAGCTTTATTGATAGTCAGATCACTATTTTTACTTACTAAATCTATATTCTTCGCAGACGCTACGATCAGTTCACTATACTTCACTTCTGCTTGCAAATTGCCAATCTCACCCATCACTGTTTTACCATAACCTAGCGAAAGTCTAACGCTTCCATTAATATTTTGCGTAGTCAGGTTACCATATTTTATAGTTGCATTAAGATCATTTTCCAGATCTTCAATTACAGTATCACCATACTTATTCTCTGCAGTCAGATTACTTGATCGAGGTAAAAACACATCATAATTAATAACTAATTCACTCTTACAAGATCCCCATATACTATTCCACCATCCTTTATCTTGCTCCGAAAGCACAGTTGCTACTTTGAGGTAATCTTCTTCATTATGCACTTGTACTTCGATATGTTTTAGCTGTAATTCTGCATTGCTCTTACTGCTACTGTTTACCACTATTTCTACATCTATATGCACTTCTTCCTTGTCCCATGTATGTACATTCAAAGCACCATACTTGTTGTATAGCTTTACCGTACTACCATTATTAATTGAAAATTCATGATGTATCGTTTTTCTTACTTCATGATCTTTATATCTACTAGTGTCTATTACGCTTGTAGATGCAAACACAGTAGATGCCATAAGTAACAGCATCAATACCAATGTATTACTATATGCTGAGTGAGTCATTTCTTAATGTATTTAGTTGAAGATCATCAGATGCGGTTTGCACTCGAGAAAGTACTTTTTCAAGTATCTCTACTTTTTCTTGATAGTTCGTTAATAATGCTTCTATAATCTTATCATTATTAATTGCCTGCCCTTGGTAAAGCTCTTTCTTCAGTTCCTCATATACTTCATCAAGCTGCATAAGGTCTCTGTTTACTTGAGGATCTACATCATGAACACTTAGAGCATTCATTTTATGGTTGATATCTTTGACATACTTCTTCTCTACATCTATGTATTCTTGGAAGATAGGATCGTTACTTGCTGCATTAGATCGGCTACTATTAAGGTAATAACCTATCACTACTCCTGATGCAAGTACTACAGCAAACGCAGCAGCAAACTTTGTAATCATCCAGATTACTTTAGACTTATGCTGTGGCTCTGGCCTGACAGTCTCAATTCTTCCATTGATGTTGTGCCATAGGTCATCCGATGGTTTCGCATTATCAAAATGCTCTCGATGATCCTTGATATATTTTTCTAATTCATCCATCGTTACTCTCCTTTTATACTATCCTTTTTATTTCACTTTACTAGATATCTTCTTAGCTACCCTTCCTATCTACTGAGTTAGCATTTCTTTAATTTTGATTTTGGCTCTATGATATTGTGACTTACTTGTCGACTCTGATATATCTAGTACTTCTGCTATTTCAGCATGATCATACCCTTCTATCGCATATAATGAAAACACGGTTCGGTATCCGTCTGACAATAGATTCATAGCGCTTTTGATCATATTGATATCTATCCTATAATCTTTACTACTGTGAGGCTCTTCTGCCACCTCTGCGACATTGCTCATCTCCTCAAAACTTATCCTTCTTTTCTTTAGATGATTAATACAATTGTTGATTACAATTCTCTTGATCCATGCCCCAGGAGTCGCTTGGTAATTAAAACTATCCAAATTAGAATAAACATCCACAAATGAATTTTGCAAAATATCTTCAGCATCCATTTCATTGCGTAACATACGTAGACATATATTGTACATCGCCTTGGAATAGGACTGATATAGCGAATACTGAGCAGATGGATCCTTTCGTTTACATCTCTCTATTAACTCTCTATTGTAATTAAGTGGTTTCAAGTAATCAATAAGGACAAGTTAGGGTTTCGAATAATATTGAATACATATTAAGTACAAGAGCCAATAGTCAAGGTTGCATACAAGGATGCAAAATCCCTTCAATATTAAAACTCGCCACAACATCTATAAAGCAAAACTACTCTTAAAGCCCATATTACTTGAGTAGTTTTGAAAATGACTTCTAATAATATTTATAGATACCATGGCTTTGGGTTTCGTGAATAGAATAAAAAAAGCTCTTTGCGAACGAATCGCAAAGAGCTTTAAATTATTTCAAATACGGTTTGAAAAATTGTTTTTTTACTTGACAGGAGGCTTAGCTGAATAATTGATTTTCAATTGATTTGCTTTTCTCAGTGCCAATTTAACGTCTGATACTATTCCCATAGTAACAGAGCCATCTATTCTAAGAGAAGATGTTATTTGTTCCTTCTCGTTCTCTGCTAGTTTCGCTTTATGCTTTTCTAAAAAGAGTGGAATATCTGACATGTCAGCAATCTTGTCTCCAAGTTGCATTCTCGGTTTAGTACCATAAGTAGCTTTAAAAGCGTCAGTTGGTCTTCCTATATAAATATAGTTAACTAATGACTTCTTAGTAAGTTTTGTAAGCTCACTCGCATTAGGAGTAACTACTTTCACTTTCTTATCACTATCTCTTAGTACTGTCACGACCATGAAAAAGAAGAGTAACATGAAAATGATATCTGGCAACGAAGCCGTAGATACTTCTGGTTCTGCTTTACTTCTTTTTTTGCTAAATTTTGACATAATTATATTTTTAAGTAACCCAGAAAATTAATTTTCTTCACCGAAGTTAGTTGGCTCAGCTTCAGATATAACCAGAGGAATTTTAGCTCTAATGGCTTTTCTCTGATCTGCATCTAAGAACTCGAATTTAATTCCGTGTGTCTTCTCTGCCTCTTCATCTCTAAGTTCATTATAAGCCGCTTTAAGCTCATTATATACTTGAAGGTAAGTCGCGTACTCGGTTCCTCTATCGTTCTTAAGCGAGATAATCGCTTTAGTTGGCTTTTCAGCCATATTAGGTAGTTTTCTAGGATTCATGATAAACACCTTAGTATTATCTCTTAAATCCTTGATATCTACAGGCTCTCCTCTCACTAGTAACTGATTGTCTGCATTTACAAGCACAGAGTACACGTTACGTGTATTCATCATCTGAGTTTCAGGCGGCTCATTAGACCAAGGTGGTAACTTCACTAGTACACCTCTATCTTCTGCAATCGTAGTCGTTACGAGGAAGAAAATAAGTAGTAAGAATGCAATGTCGGCCATTGACCCAGCATTGATCTCATTTTTTATTCTATCTCTTGAATTAGTTTTTCCCATTTTAGTAAGGTTTTTAGGATTACTTAAATGCGTTTCTAATTTCAGATAACACCATCGCTAAAAAAGCAATAGTTAATAATCCAATTGTTGTCCAGATTCCTGCACTGATAAATTTACTGATACCATCAGTAATATCGTTTTCCATCATTTTTTCTTCAAATCCTACAACCTCTGGATTAGCAGAAGCATAAAGTCCAAAAAATATTACTAATAGAACTACAAATCCAATAAGGAACTTGATTGCAGATTTAGGATATTTGATAAGATCCCAAATGCCGAATACAACGAAAGCTAATACTACTGCAATAACTGCTAGAGCTATTGTAAGTGCTAAGCCTGGATTAAAGAATCCAATTGCTGCTTTGGCCTCTGCGTCTAGATCATTAAGATCCGTACTCATGTCATACCCAGCATTGCTAAGTCCTGTCATCACTGTAATAAGGAATATCGCTGTAACAGCAACCCCTACTAACAATGCTCCAGTCTGACCATATTTTGTTAATAACTTATACATAATTTGTTATTGTATTTAAGGGTTAGCAATTACGATCTTCCGAACGTATTATTTCTATTCATGATCTCCACAAGACCGATAGATGCATCTTCCATCTTGTTAACGATACCATCTACCTTAGATACTATGTAGTTATATAATACTTGAAGAATAATCGCAGTAATAAGACCAAATACAGTAGTCAATAAGGCTACCTTAATACCACCTGCTACTACTGCTGGAGATAAATCACCCACTGCTTCAATCATATCGAATGCCTGAATCATACCAATAACGGTACCCATGAAACCAAGCATCGGTGCAATAGCGATAAAAAGAGATATCCAAACTAGACCTTTCTCTAAAAGTCCCATCTGTACTGAACCGTATGATACGATTGCTTTCTCAACAGCTTCTGGTCCTCCTCCTGAGTTATTTAATCCTTCTAATAATACACTAGCCGTTGGGCCAGGTGTTGCTCTACATACTTCTTTTGCTCCTTCGATATCTCCGTCAGCTAATCTTTCGTCGATTTTATTAAGAAGTGCATCTGTGTTAGTAGTTGCTATGTTTAATGTTATTATACGCTCGATACAGAACGCTAGTCCTAATATCAAACAAATGAGTACGAAGCTCATAAAGAACCAGTCCCCTTCAATAAATTTTTCCTTTAGAGTTTGGAATCCAAACCCTTCACCCTGTGCTGAGACATCGCTCGCTGCAAACATAATGGCTCCAAATAGTACTAATAACTTTCGCATGATCTGTTTAATTTATATTTAATTGGTCGAAATTGTTTCAAACTAGCTCTAAAATTAGAAAACTTTGATAAAGTACGGTACACAGATATAACTTTTTTTAAACTTGTCTATCTATGGCTGACATTTCATTTTGTCTCTATCTTAACTGTGAATGGCGAGCGTCTCTCCTAATACCCTATGCCTCACACACTTTATAGATGCAAACTTACTGGTATATGGTGTGAATCCACATTTTATATCGTTTTGAGCTATATTAACCCAAAGTTAAATTTTTAATATTGTAACCCATGACTCGGCCACTTTGTGATTTTTCTATCACTTTTCGT
>CALKJD010000104.1 GCA_937995755.1 uncultured Saprospiraceae bacterium
TGCAAATGTGATACTTGATCAAAACCTGATCCGGCAACTCTTGCTACCCAACCCAAACTTGTATCCTGGGCTTGCATCAAAAGGGCACTGAATAAGAATAATAATGTAGTCGTGACTTTCATAATATGGACGTTTAGTTAATCTAAAATAACAAATACTAGAAACTTTGAAGCTTTCACACAATTAAATCAGGATTTCTGCAATCTAAAAAACACCGTTTCACAAGATTTCTCATAATAAGAAAACAAACCCAACAGCCAATAACTCATTGTCTATCAACAACCTAAACAACTACACAAACTTTATACTGCGGTACTACCTGCATTCTTCTTGAGCGTACAAAAAGCTCCATGGAGCGGAATACAAATAAAATTCCCCAAAAAGAGCAAAAATATAGTTCACTTTTAAACCTTTTTATCAACCAGGTGTCTATTTAGTTCACTTTTGAACTAAACACCACATTGAGCAAATTTAATCCATACGATCACATGGGATTTCTAACGAACAGGATAGGCAGATTACTTGCCAATAAAATGTCTTGTTCTATGGAGGACCAAGGAATCCACTTTCCTACTTCTTGCATAGGTGCATTAGCAGACCTATGGGCAGAAGATGGAGTCAACCAAAAAGACCTAGGCGTAGCATTAATCAAAAACAAGAGTAGTATCAACAAGATGCTTGCTTCGTTGGAGACGGATGGTATGATCACTAAAAAAGATGACCCAAACGATAAGAGAGGTAAACTGATATTTCTCACAGAAAAAGGGAAGGACATCCAAAAGGTAATTGAAAATGCCAGCAGCTGCTGCGATCTCAAAATACTAGAAACGGTGAGCCAAGAGGAACTAGATATCACCAAACGTGTCCTCGGAAAATATTACGAGATGCTCCTAGAGCAAGACACTTCATCAGACAAACACAAGTCATAACCAAGCATAATCATCAATTCATAATGGAAAAGCACACACGAAAAAATATTATTTCTACAATAATAACGATCCTAATTCTGTCCGCAGGATTTCTAGTATTTCAAAAATTAGCCGCACAGAAAAAATCAACGGTATCTGATACGGTTACTAAAAACGAAAGACGAAAAGTGCAACTGTCTACCTTTACTGCAGAAGATGCTACCAATGTAATCGAACTAGATGGAAGGCTCAATGCGCATGAGCGAGTATCTGTAACTTCTAAAGTACAAGGTATCATGCAAGCGGGTACTAGTGTAAAAGTTGGGCGATACTTCAAAAAAGGAGACCTACTCTACTCTATCGATAATAGACAAGCTGGCTATAATCTCAAAGCGCAAAAAGCGAGTCTCATGACTTCTATTACGCAGATGATGCCTGATATTAAATTTGACTATCCTCAATCGTTTGATAAATGGCAACAATATCTGAATGCCTATGATGTAGATAAGCCAATACAAGCTCTGCCAAAGCCTTCAAATGATCAAGAGAAATACTTTGTATCAGGAAAGAATCTGCACAACCAATATTTCCAAATCAAAAGCCTAGAAACTCAACTCGCTGATTATAATATCTATGCACCATTCTCAGGAGTAGTGACTGAAGCGAATGTGTATGCAGGAGCATTGATCAGTCCTGGTCAGTCACTCTGTAGCATGATCAACACTGCTCTCTACGAGATACAAGCGCCTATAGCATTGCAAGATCTGAAATACGTAAAGACTGGTCAAAAAGTACAACTCCGCTCTGACGAACTGGGAAAAGAATGGACAGGAAAAGTAAGTCGTATAGGCACACAGATCGATGCAGCGACTCAGAATATTCCTCTATTTATATCTGTAAGTGGATCCGGCCTCAAAGATGGGATGTACCTCAAGGGGACATTAAATGGCAATAGCTTAACGGATGTAGTAAAGTTACCTAAAAGCATATTCCTCTCTCCTAACAGTATCTATGTGGTGAAAGATTCTACCATTATTAACAAAATAATAGATCCAATAAAACGAGGATCTGAACATGTACTCGTGCGTGGGTTATCTCCAGACGAACAAGTAATTACAGGTTCACTAGCAGGACTATTCGAAGGACAAAAAGTTACTTATTAATACGTAGTGATCTATCCGTTTACCATTTATTAATAAAGACAATTTTATCGACATCTAGGCTTCCTTATCATAGGGCAACATGAAGTAGATGATTGACAAAAAAACTTTTTAAGAGAAACAAAACATGAGAGGAATAATAGAATATTTTATAAAAAACGCGATCGCAGGAAACATCCTGATGGTCTTGCTTTTCATCGTCGGACTATTTGGTCTGAGTCAAATGAAAACTACATTTTTTCCGGAGGTAGAAAGTCGTATCATATCTGTACAAGCGATCTATCCAGGAGCATCTCCAGAAGAGATCGAAGAAGGTATAGTATCTAAGATCGAAGAAAACCTAAAAGGGCTAACTGGACTAGAAAGAGTGACTTCTGTATCTAGTGAAAATAGTGCAAGCATCACTGTAGAAGTACTCAAAGGATATGATACGGACATCGTACTCCAAGATGTCAAAAATGCGGTGGATAGAGTCAGTTCTTTCCCAGTATCTATGGAGCCATTAACGATATACAAACAAGAGAATCTTGGACGAGTTTTGACATTCGCCATCTATGGAGATATGCCACTCAAATCTATCAAAAGCATCAGTCGTAAAACGGAAGATGAACTACTTGCTATCGATGGATTGTCAAAGGTAGAACTCAGTGGTTTTCCAGATGAAGAAATAGAAATCACATTTAGAGAAAGTGATCTGAGAGCTTACAATATTACATTTGCAGAAGCGGCATCAGTCATCAGAAACTCTAACTTAGAATCTACTGGTGGTACCATCAAAACCAATACTGAAGAACTACTGATCCGAGCAGATAGCAAAGAATATCTAGCAAGAAACTTTCAAGATATCGTAATCAAATCTAATAGCGATGGTGGTGTCATCAGACTACATCAAGTAGCTAACATCAAAGATCAATGGGAAGATGTACCGACTAGATCGTACGTAGATGGTAAGCTTGCCGTAATCGTAACCGTACAGAATACGCTCGAAGAAGATCTACTTACGATCTCTGATGCCGTAAAAGAATACATCAAAGAGTTCAATCAAAAGAACGAAGAAGTACAAGCCAAAATCATAAACGATTCATCCGTAACTCTTACGCAACGTATTGAGTTATTGACAAGTAATGGTGTAATAGGATTTTTAATTGTATTATTATTACTATCGATGTTTCTTCATTACAGATTAGCATTTTGGGTAGCCTTAGCGATTCCTATTTCATTCGCAGGTATGTTCATCATAGCATCATTAATAGGTGTTACCCTCAACGTAATATCGCTATTCGGTATGATCGTCGTGATTGGTATCTTAGTAGATGATGGTGTAGTCATCGCAGAGAATATATATCAACGGTACGAAGAAGGTCAATCGGCATTCAAGGCCACACTCAATGGGACTATGGAAGTATTGCCTGCGGTATTTGCCGCTATTATCACGACTGTCATAGCCTTCTCAGCTTTCTTTTTTATCGATGGTCGCTTGGGTGATTTCTTTAGAGAGATGGCTATAGTTGTGATCTTCTCATTAGTATTCTCACTAGTCGAAGGAGCGCTGATATTACCTGCGCACATTGCACACTCTAAAGCATTACAGAGAGATAGTAAACCCAATGCCATCCAACGAGGACTGGACAAGATGATGTCGTTTATGAGAGATAATCTTTACGGACCAGTATTACATTGGGCCGTAAAATACAACTGGCCTACAGTCGCAATTTGTGTTGCTGGATTATTCCTTACTGTAGGTGCGTTGCAAGGTGGATTGATCAAAAGTACATTCTTCCCTGTGATCCCAAGAGAATCATTTCAGGTAGATCTTAAACTTGCCGCGGGTACTAGAGAAGATCAGACTTTAGCGATACTGAATAGAATAGAAACTGCCATAATAGAAGTCAATAATGAACTGTCAGAATCTTCATTTGATAACGAATATCAAGTGGTGGAAAACATTCGTAAAAATGTAGGACCTTCTACTTACCAAGGTAGCATGGAGATCCAACTACTAGATGGAGAAACTAGAGGAGATGAACTCTCTGCAAGAATGATCATATCCAAAATACGAGAACGATTAGGACCAGTTCCAGAAGCTGAAACATTGACTTTTGGTGGAGGAAATACTTTTGGAAAACCAGTCTCGATATCACTACTCGGAAACGATGGAGATGAAGTATCTGCAGCCGTAGATGCTGTAAAAGCCAACCTTGCCAAGATTCCTGATCTTAAGGACGTCGTTGATAATAATCAAGCTGGACTCAAAGAAATCAGTTTGAATCTTACACCTAAAGCCTACAACTTAGGATTTACATTAGGCGAAATAATATCTCAAGTGCGTCAAGGATTTTTCGGAGCGGAAGCCCAAAGAATACAACGTGGAGAAGACGAAGTAAGAGTATGGGTAAGGTATGATCTAGAAGATAGATCTGACATCTCAGACTTAGCAGATATGCGTATTAGAACTGCAGATGGAAAATCGATTCCGTTGGCAGAATTAGCCACTTTTGAAACAGAGAGAGGAGTCATAGATATCTATCACTTAGATGGTGAACGAGAGGTGCGTATAGAAGCCGATCTACTCAATGACAAAGTGAGTGTAAGTGATATCACCTCTGACATCAAAACCCTCATCGTGCCAGAAGTATTAAAAAACTTTCCAGGCGTAAGAGCAAGTTATGAAGGAGAAGAGCGTGAGCAGAAAAAAACGCAGAGTAGTATTCAGATCGTAATGCCGATGATATTCTTAATGATGCTATTTGTAATCATACTTACATTCAAATCTGTGAGTCAAGCGTTGATCGTATTTGCATTGATCCCATTTGGATTTATCGGAGTAGGATTAGGTCATTATCTACAAGGCTTGCCGATTAGTTTATTCTCGATACTAGGAGTCATCGCTCTGATAGGTATTTTTGTAAATGATGCCTTGGTATTTATTACCACATTCAACGATAAGATCAGAGAGGGTAAAACATTAGAAGAGGCCGTAGTCGAAACTGGAAAATCTAGATTCCGCCCTATCCTACTGACATCTATCACCACGATCGCAGGACTTGCTCCTTTGATTTTAGAAAAAAGTTTCCAAGCACAATTCTTGATTCCTATGGCAGTTTCTGTTGCCTATGGTTTGATGATCGGTACGTTTATATTATTAGTATTGATCCCTGCTTTACTTATGATCTCTAACAGGATCAAGAGAACGGCTATGACATTCTATGAAGGCGAAGCGGTATCTGCAGAAGAGATCGAACCTGCATTCATGAATCGTACTGTATGGCCTGAATCATGGACACCGCAGATGCGATATGCATATGAAGATGCTATAGAAGATGTAGATTATACATTTGATGAAAGTACTCTATTAGCTGGAGAAGTGAAACCGTATCATATTAAGAAGAAATCAAACTTCACCTTATACTTAATTGCTGCGGTCATTGCACTTATGGCTTTCGGTCTCTTGGTGAAATTGTTATTAACGGTTACAGGTTTTTTAGTGTAATAATGCCATTTCAACCATACAGATAATCAAGAGCAAATCTCTTTGCTATGCATACTTTACTAAAGAGATTTTCTACAATGATCATAACAAGAATAATATACAAATGAATATAAAAAATATAATTGCCATTTTGCTTTGTAGCCTTTCGCTTACCGCACAAGAAAATATCACTCTTGAAAAAGCAATATCTATAGGTCTAGAAAACAACTTCGATATAAAGATCGCTGATGTAGATATACAGATCGCTGAGACGAGCAACTCTTGGGCTAGAGCAGGCAGGACTCCTACTGTAGATCTCCAAGGTTCGTTTACTAATAATATTGTAAGAGATAATAACCCAGCAAGTTTTCTACAAGGTACCTACTACAATGGAAGCCTTGGTGTGACTGCTAATGCGGATTGGGTGGTATATAATGGTGGTAAAATCAAGCTCAACAAGGAGCAACTCATGCTAGCGGTTGACCAACAGAAACTCAACAAGTCAACAGGAATCAATGCTTTATTTAGATCTATCTATCAAGGCTATTATGAAGTGATATTTCAGAAGGAACAATTAGAAGTACTCAATGAAGTATTCTCACTAAGTAAAGATCGACTCGCTTACGAAAATGCAAAGCATGACTACGGTGCCTCTAATAGTTATAACCTCATACAGTTTGAATCTGCAGTGATGGCAGATAGCAACAGTGTCATGAATCAAATACAATCTGTAGAGACAGCTAAGCGCAACTTCTATCAAATACTAGATATTCAAGATTACAACGAATATCGATTTGATGAAAGGCTAAGTATCACTACTGAGGAAATAGATGAAGAAAAACTAAAAAAACTGATGAGCGAGGAAAACTATACGCTGAAGAGTCTAGAGATGATCGCTGCCCTTAATCGATTAAACACTGGAATAGCACAATCGGCTAATAAGCCAACGGTAAGTCTATCAGGCTCTCTGGGTTTCGCAGAAAATGGTTTTAAGTTCTTTGCCGATAATCCTCAGACTGGAGAAGGCTTTCCTTTTCAAGAAAGTAATCGATATACAGGGAATATTAGCGCTATCGTCAGCTACAACCTATTCGATGGTGGTGTCCGAAATGATAACATTCAAAACGCCAAATTGACCGAAGAGATTGATCAATTATCGATCATACAAGCTAGAGTAGAACTCAATAATCAGCTTGATATACTCATCGACAACTATAAGAGTCAATTAGAAATCTTAGCCATCACTGACAAGCAAATTAACTTGGCTCAGCGCAATATTGAGATCACTGAAGAACGCTTCAAAGCTGGACAAGTCAGCTCAATTGACTTCCGAAACGTACAAAATCAATATTTAAATGCTGCTTTTAACAAAGTAGGCGCAATTTATAGTTTACTCACTACTAAGAGTGAAATTGACTTTCTTACGGGTATTTTCACCCCTTTTTAAGCTATTTTAGGGCAAAAACCATCAATTTTGACAGTTTTTCATACAATTTTTAAATGATTTCAAAAGTAGAAAATATTTTAAAAAAAATTCTAACAGAATTAATGACGCATAGAAGACTAGAATATTAAAATTATTACTACATTTGAACGCACATATTTAGGTTTAAAACCTATGGGCTCTATTGCATCTATGTAATAGGGCTCTTTTTTTTGGCATTATTTAATCCTCCTACGCTGCGCATTTAGCAGTTATTTAGCCTTCACTTAAGTCTGTAGATACTATAAATAGATAGACATCTACACAGGATTCCTATTTACCCAAATCAACGTTGATACGATTTAACTCAAAATCTATTTCCCTTAGAGTGTAAACCCTACTTTTTCTATACTTTAGCTTCATGGAGAGTCCATCAAATATGTAACCAATCTAATAAGCTATCTAGATTAAGATCATCCAACATGGCATGCTCTACACATCTAATCGTAAAATTAAAGTCTAGTATCATTGCATATGAATAAGTTTGATCGTGTCATATCTACATTAGTCCTTCTACAAACCAAAAAAATCATGAAGGCCTCGACCATTTCTGAGCGATTTGACATTAGCCTTAGGACCGTATACCGAGACATCAATACTTTGAAGACTGCAGGTATTCCTATTATTGGCGATCCTGGTATTGGTTATTCTATTATGGACGGATATCGCCTTCCACCTATCATGTTTACCGAAGCTGAAGTAGCCTCATTACTTACAGCGGAGAAGTTTATCGGTAAGATTACTGATAAAGACACTCAAGTCTACTACTCCAGTGCTATGACGAAAATCAAAGCCATATTGAGAAGTTCTGAAAAACAATCATTAGCGGTATTAGATGAATCAATTGCCATTTCTGATTATCAGAACTGGGACAACAAGACCTATCTGCAAGACCTATATAAAAGTATTGCTGCCAAAAACGTATTGAACATCCAATATCAAAAGGCTGATGGCTCGCATTCTGAGCGAAAACTAGAACCCATAGGGTGTTATCATCAATATAATAACTGGTACTTAATTGCTTACTGTCAATTACAAGAGGCCTACCGTACTTTCAAAATTAATCGGATTATAGACTTACAGATCCTCGAAGAGCACTTTGAAACTGAGCACATCAGTCTTCAAAAATATATAGATCAGCAAAATGCGACTCGAAATGAAGATCAACAATTGCAAACTATCGAAGTGGCATTCAACCACAGCTTAGTCAAATATGCAGATATGCGGAAGTACTACTTTGGATTCGTAGAGCAAACCATCGAAAACACTACCGTAAAAATGAAGTTTGTAAACTCATCCATAGATGTGATGACACGATGGCTGCTTCAGTTTGGTGACCAAGCTACTGTAATCGCCCCAAAGGAGCTTAGAGAAGAGTTAAAGTCTATAGCGCATAATCTCTACAAACATTATAATCAATAAAAAATCAGCTAAAAAAATCCTACTGACATACAGTTGTCATACCCCTACTCTACTTTTACATTATCAAATGAAAGAGTGAGACTCTGAATTAATTAATTATCTAAATATATCAAACTATGACAACACAAGAAGTAGCCAACAGATTAGTAGCATTATGCAGAGAAGGTAAATTTGAACAAGCAGTAAAAGAATTGTATTCACCTGATATCGTATCCGTTGAAGCTGAAGGTTCTCCTGATAGAATCGTAAAAGGATTAGAGGCCGTAGCCCAGAAAAGTGTTCAATTTGAAAGTAAACTAGAAAAGATCAACTCTACTGTTATTACCGATCCTATAGTAGCGGAAAACTTCTTCTCTTGTGCTATGCTGATGAATGTCCAAATGAAAGGAATGCCATTTGCTATAGACATGGATGAAATCTGTCTTTACAATGTTAGGGATGGTAAAATAGTAAGAGAAGAGTTCTTTTATACATTACCACCTCAAGAGGCTTAAGAACAAATTTAAAAACCGACACTTACTCTATTCTTTTTTTTGAGTATGTGTCGGTTTTTTTCAGTCTATTATCAATACCTTGTATCACGTTATGATTTCTAACTAAACCCTCTTCTATTTAAAAACTATCACCTTCTCTGATTTGATAGTTCTAGATTCTTCATCTTGTATCGTTACTAAATATAATCCTCCATTCAAATCTTTTAGATCTAATCGGATTGAAGGAGTAGACATTAATCTAGAAGATAAAGTCTGTCCGATACCATTAGTAATAATTACTGTCACACCTGTTTTTGGCAATTTTTCCAATTCTATATTTAAATAATCCGCGGTAGGATTAGGATATATTTTCACGGCACCGACGTACGCTTCTATTACTGCTACTTCTGACTCATTATTAAATCCAAACGTAGGTTCTTTGATGACATATACACCAGTACCATTAGGGATTCTTGAGTATGTTAAGTTATTTTCTTGATAACCGAATGTGAGCGAATCGATTACTTCTGAACCATCAGAAAGCATTATAAAATCACCATCTCTCGACAGCTTAAAATCTGCGTGCAATCCTTCTTGTTCTTCGTCTTTATCCGCCCAAATGATTAGGTAGTCATTAGCAAGTATACTTGTACCTGATGGGAATTGCCATTTTTCTGGAGATTCTGGGTTGTCTGTAAGGAAGGCATTAGACAGATCAATATCTGCATCCGTATTATTATACAGCTCAATCCAATCATCTGTCTCTCCATCCTGATCTTTAATCGTAGATAGCGAATCATTAACCGCCATAAATTCATTAATAGAAACATCCAAAGGAGATAATGTAGAGGTCACTAGACTATTACAATCATACAATTGACTCAACTGCGATGTCAAACTTTCAACTTGATCTTCGAATGCTTTTTTGAGTCCAATAAGTCCACTTCCTTGATCAAGATCTGCTTCAAACTGATCATCTGTCCATTCATAATTAGGATCAGCCAATACGTCTTCACGGATTAGATCTCCGTACTGTTCTATCAATGGAAAAATGCGCTCTGTTGTAAAATTATCATCCAACAAACGGCAGAAACTTTGGTAATATCTCTCTTTAAAAATAGGAACTTCTAGGAGCCTATTAATTAACACTTTACTAGAACCGCTCATGTCTACAGGAAACTCTGACAGCGTATTAACCTGACCGCCAGGACCGCCTGGGCCACCGCCACCTACTTCCCCATTCAAAATATCATCGTATAAATCTTGGCAGACGTTGTCCCATGAATTGTTACAGCAGAATGAATCTTCTGCAATTACTTGTTGAAAAATAGTATCCGTCGATGGATAGGGACAAGTACCCTCAATTATAGTTTTACAGTTTTCTGGATCTTCGATTACGATTCCACCGCCACCTCCTGGACCAACAGAACCACCAAATGTACCACCCAAAGCAAAGTTGTAATCCCAAGGAATCCAATTAAATTTTCTAGAGTCTACATCTTGATACATATAGAAATTACGGCCATGCTCAATGTAAGAATCCCAATTACCAGTAGCTACATCTACAGCTAAAACTTTGAGATATAGATCTACATCAAAAACCTTTTTTATTTCTTCTTCAAAAATTATGTCATCCGTATTGTTAATTACATCCATAAGATTAACTAAATCATTCCACGCTTCAGGACTAGGGTCTGTCTTCAGTTCAAAAATTTGTTGATAAGTACTTGTATCTGAACCCAACCAATCTAACTCACTATTACTCATGTTTTTAAATAAATTTCCATCGGAGTCACTAAAGTTAGCTTTAAGAAACGTGCGATCGACTTGCTCCACTAGCAAATACAATCCCCAATATTCATCATTGAGATAAACCTTTGCATATGAAGTACGAGGTACATCTACACCTGACTTGTCTAAAATATTATAACACAACTTATCTCTCTGAATAGCAGGATCACCAAATCCATTATTCATATTTATTTTCTTTAATCCATCGTATTTCGTACCACTGACAAAGTGATTAAAATCAATCTTTAACGACTTTTTATTCCCCTGAGATCCAAAGTGAGATGCAAATCCTTTTTGTCGTATTCCTACTGAATCGACAATCTCTCCATCTATAGTTGCTCGTGCTATTCGATATGGCACATCTGGATAATTGGACTGATAATCATCTGATAACTGTGCCCAAAAATCTTGACTATCCATGGTGATTCTCACTTCATGAACATAGCTATCATCAAAAATCAATTCTCCCTGCCCCATCAATGAAAGTGACACTAGAGTAGCAAGCATCATTGAGAATATTCGAAAAGTGTATTTCATCATTTTGTATTTATACGATCATAAAACTAACTATCAAACTAGAACAGTTGAAGTTCTAATATCGATCTAAAGTATGAAATTACTTGATCATGGCTAGTCTTATCGCTCAATATGTCATGCTACCACACAAGATGGAAATAATCTACCAGGCGATGCAACGGTTTTACGATTTGTCAGATCTTAACATTATCAGACAAGACGATTAAGTGCTATCGAGATCTTTAGACCTCACTAATCTATACGTAATGAGCATAATATCGAGAGACTTAATAAATGCACTGATTTAAAATAAATATAGGAATCTATCTATTTACAAAATATACGAACCGTACAATAAAAACGTTTTCAAGTAGATGATTCGACTTTAAAGTCCACTAAAAACAAATTAGTTATGCGTAATATCTTCTTCATTATTTTTTTCGGCGCTTCCCAATTATGCATCGGACAGACATTTAAGTTAGGGGCTTTTGGTAGCTTCCATCGTGATATCATAGGCTATGCCCATCTTTCAGATCCAATGGCCAATACTGGCGAAAATATAGTGTATCGACAAAAGGCAGGTATAAGAGCTTCATATTCGCCATGGCATAAAATCAGTCTCGAAGCGGGTGTATTTATTTCATCATCTACATTTGATGACGATGTGAGAGTCTATGAAAAATTTGTGGTCGCCCAATACAAATACTTTCCATTCAACAATGATAATCTGGCATTAGATTCTCATAAATTGACATCTGTAGGTCCATCTATAGGTATCCTATTCAAAACCAATAAACATAAAGGCTGCGTAACGTTTGTAACGCTTAATTACAGTCGCAGTTATACTATCCAAGAGGTTGAAAAATTCGTACAATATACACAAGGAGAAACTATCAATACCAATCCATCAGAAACTTACTCTAACTCTCAGAGCAAGTTTGAGTTTAATGGTTCAGAAATAGATTTTTCCTTTGGCGCGTATTGGTTTATCGAAAATTTTGATGGAGAAATAAGACTAGAGCCGAAATTCAACATATATCGCACTTATGCAAGTAATTCGATTAACACTGCACCTGATATCACACTCATACATGAAGACGACCGAATCTATGGAAGTATGGGTTTTGAGATCTCCGTAAATAAGAACATCAGGAAGCGGAAAGACATCGGAAGAAATAAAAGCAGTATTTGGTAATATTGCAACGTATTAAGTATTTCCAACTACCGCTCCTACTAGATACCTAGACACTTGTCGCAATCAGAAATGGTTTAACTATGCGAATTGGCGATATAATCCTACATTTATATCCTTACTACAATTCCATCTTATGAATATTTTCGATCGTGCATACACACAAGGCTTGATTCAACGAATCGATGCGCTAACTCCTAACACAACGCCTAACTGGGGTAAAATGACCGTAGATCAGATGCTAGCCCATCTCAATGTAGCCTATGATATGTCATTTACAGAGAAATACTCGAGACCTAATGCCGTAAGCAAATTTTTTCTCAAACTGATGGTCAAAAATGCGGTAGTAGGACCTAAGCCTTATCCGAAAAACGGTAGGACAGCACCACAATTTATCATTTCTGAGGCAAGGAATTTCGATGAAGAGAAAAAGAAGCTTATTGGTTATATTGACAAAGTAAGGGACTTTGGAAAGTCACATTTCGAAGGTTTAGAATCGCACTCTTTTGGTCCACTTACTGCTGACGAATGGAATATCATGTTTGCCAAGCATATCGAGCATCATCTTACTCAATTTGGCGTATAAATCACAACATCATAACTCATATAATGAATTCGTCATTTCTGAATAGATTTCAATATTTACCTATTATAGGTTGTTGTTTATTTCTATTTCTCATATCTATGGCATCATATCACTTTCCTGGTGGTTCGCAAGCAGAAAATTGTGCTTTGGGCTATAGTTGGGTCAATAATTACCTATGCGATGTCATAGCGATAGAAGCATACAATGGTGATGCACATCCCTATTCCAAAATTGGTTTGGCGGCTATGATGTGCCTTTGTGGCGCTATATCTATGTTCTTTTTCTTTTTTACCGATTGGATGGAAGTCAAAGGCAGATGGAGATTCATCATCAAATGGATGGGTCTAGTCTCCATGATATGTGCGATGCTTATATTTACAGAGCTACATAATATTATGATCGCAATATCCAGTATATTGGCTTTGCCTGCTTTATTGGGTGTATTCATCATACTTTATCGTAAAAAACTATTCCCCTTCTTTTACGCGGGTATCTTGATACTACTACTATTATTACTTAATAATGTGATTTACTATACCCAATATATGGAAGAGTGCTTACCACAAATTCAGAAGATCTCGGTGTTATGTGTTGTCTTTTGGATAGTTGTGATGAATTGGAAAATGGTGAAAGTCTCAAAACTGATATAACTCATGAAAATAATTAAGATCATAGCATGTATAGTTATTATCGCTAGAGGGCTGTTGGGTATATATGATTACTTCATTAATCCATCCGCATTCTTACCTAATGGTCAGGGGCGCATTTGGGGATTTGCAGGAATGATAATTGCTGGTATATGGATTCTATATACCAGCTTAAAGAAATCAAAAATTAAAGACTAGACGATTTTCTAACGATAAGTGCCGTATCGAGCATCATCACATCATTAGCATTTTCTTCATCCTCGGTAATCATGCGTAGGAGACGCTTCATGGCTTGCCTTCCCATCTCGGTACCAGGTTGATTTACAGACGATAGCGGTGGATCTACCATATCACAAAAATTCCAATTACTAAATCCTACAACCGCTACATCTTGAGGAATAGAGAGGCCAAATTGCTTCAATGCCTTGATGGCTCCTATCGCCAGTAAATCATTACTTGCAAACAAGCCATCAAACTTAGCACCACCCTCTAGTAGCGATAAGACCTTGGCATAGCTATCATTTTGTATACTCGTAGGACAGTCAACGATCATATCCTCGTCCAACTGCATACCAGAATCCAATAAAGCTTGTCGATATCCATCTACCCTTGCTTTACTTATAGGCATTTCTAGGTTGTTGCCTAGATGCATAATAGATTGACAACCTCTATCTATAAGGTGCTGAGTGGCCTCTTTAGCTGCTGAGGCATCATCTATAATTATACTAGGCGCTTTGACCCCAGATGGCATCCTATCAAAAAACACTAATGGAACTCCTCTTCGCTGTATTTCATCATAATGCTCATTATTGAGTATCTCTTTAGCTTGAGAGATGAGTAAACCATCTACACGATGGGCCAAAAGAGCCATTACGTCTTTGACCTCTTTATCGTAAGACTCCTTAGATTGACAGATCATTACGGTATATCCATTGTCGTAGGCGACTTCTTCAATCCCTGATATCACCGATGAAAAAAAGAAGTGTATTAGCTCCGGCACTACGACTCCGATTGTCTTCGTACTTCTATTTTTAAGGCTTAGCGCTACTATATTAGGCTCATACTTGAGTTCTTTGGCTTTAGCTTTGATTCTCACCTTAGTAGCCGAATTAATGGCAGGATGATCATTGAGTGCTCTAGAGACAGTCGAAGGCGATACTCCTATTTCTCTTGCTATATCTTTTATAGTAGTCTGCTTGCTTTTCATTTGTTCATGGGAAATTATCGGACCATAAAGCTAATCTTTCTCACTCATTCTCAATCTAATACAAAAAAAATAAAGTTGCAAACGATTGCAACACAATAAATGGAATTCAAGCCCTTTTGTTTGATTTATTTTTACTTATTTCACAAGAGACAATTAAGCTAAATTGATTTTAACCTAATTGAGCACTGAGTATTACAAATGGTTGATATTGCATTTATGCCATTTAAATCGTTTAATATTCAATCACTTACAAATTCACTTAATTAACTAAATATTTAAAAGCGTATGAAAAATTTTCTAAATCCCCTTATTCTAATGTTTGGGATATTTGCTTTAGTAACATTCTCTTCATGTGGAGACGATGAACCAATCATCGATACTGGAGTAGACGGTATTAATGTTAGTAATGGACTATATCTAGCTCTGGACGGAGAAGATCCATCATCAACAGCTGCTCTAGTAGCAGAAAATGTAGGAGCTCCTGATTTTGGTGATGCACCAAGAGATGGATTTACTGCAGGTTACATGTGGTTAGAAGCAGGCAACTATAACGTAGTAGAAATAATTGAAAAAGAAGTGACAGCAACAATTGGTGGTGCTTTAACTGTAGAAGACGATGAGGCTTCTGATTGTGGAAATACTTCTTATATGAGAGTTGAAACAGCTACAGGAGGACCTGCATTTAATATTGCAACAAGCGGTCTTTACAAAGTATCACATGATGCGATGAGAGCTGAATTAATCGTTCACCAAATCACAAGTGCTGGACTTATCGGTGCTGCTACACCTAACGGATGGGCTGCAGATACTCCAATGACAGGTGCTATTGCTTCTGATGGCGCGTCATTCTCTATATCTGATGTAGTTTTAAGAGCTGGACAGATGAAACTAAGATTCAATTGTAGATGGGATATCAAAAGATTGATCGATCCAAATGGTGGATTAGATGCATCTAACGGATATGAGTCATTTACTAACTTCGGTGGTGCTATCAGTGATCTTAAGCCAGGAGGTGCTAACATAGACGTAACTGAAGATGGTCTTTACACTGTGACTTTAGACTGGGATCCAAGAGATGGATGGTCAGCGACACAAACAAGAACAGGAGATGCTCCAGACCTTACTTTCGATCCTAATGATTTTGCTTGGGGAATCATCGGTGATGCTACAGCTAACAGTTGGGATGCACACAGAGATATGCTTTACAAAAGCGGTGGAGACGGAATACACAACTGGTACGGAGTAGTAACTTTAGTCGAAACTGGTGCTTTCAAACTTAGAGTAGGAGAATGGGTGACTGACCTTGGTGGAGCACTTATGCCAGATGGCATGCCTACTACACTTGACGTTGGTGGAGCTAACATCGCTAGCCCTGGAGCTGGAGATTACTACATTACTTTGAACACCTCAGATGATGGAGCTACTTGGACTGCTACAATGACAGAATTTGGTTGGTCAATCATAGGTATGGGAGGACCAGCAGCAAGTTGGGAAATAGACACTGATATGGTAGCAGAAGGATTTGTAGATGGTGTATCTACTTATACTTATACAGGTGCATTTACTACAGATGAATGGAAATTCAGAGCTGGACACAACTGGGATCTAAATCTTGGGGGATCTGCATCTGCACTTATACTTGATGGAGGTAATATCTCATTAGGAATGGCAGGTACTTATACTGTGACTATGACTTTTGATGGTTCTAACTATGCAGCAACTATCACTCAATAATATACAATTATGATTACCGAGGGCAAGCCACATAGGCTTGCCCTCTTTTTTATCAGTCCATCATCGACAACTGATTCTAACTAATGACCTTATTTGATAGATCGTAAATTTACTACAACTATCTTGTTAGATAAACCAAAAAAACAGCTGGTCATTAGTTCTCATAAACTACTTTTTCAATTTTTAGCCTAATAACCTCTATCAGACGATAGTATGCCGTTATAGGCCGTAACTCAATTACGATATCGTGAAAAACTATAGCAATCAATTCAATCAATCAAACCTAAAGAGACTCTCGTTTTTATGTTTGGCAATGCTCTTTAGCGTCATCACAATAAGCGCCCAAGTCAGCGGTACTATCATAGATGATACTGGTGAACCACTGATAGGTGTCAACATTTCCCTCAAAAACAAAATAACAACAGGTACTATTTCTGATATCGATGGTAGATATTCTATCTCAGCTGAACCTGGAGACACATTATCTTACTCATATATAGGATTCGAAACAATAGATAGAATCGTCAATGATAATACCACTATAGATGTCACTATGGGAGAATCTAGCCAATTACTAAATGAAGTCGTTGTAGTTGGATATGGTACTCTAACCAAAAAAGATCTTACTGGATCAGTAACTAAAGTCGGTACTAAAGATTTTAATAAGGGATCTATAACTACCCCAGAAGCATTATTGAATGGTAAAGTAGCAGGACTACAAATTACCTCTGGTGGAGAACCTGGATCTGGATCTTCTATCAAACTGAGAGGGCAAACATCAATTACAGCTGGGTCTACCCCACTATTTGTTGTAGATGGTGTCCCTCTAGAAGATGGTGGTGTTTCTGGTAGTCGTAATCCATTATCATTTATCAATGCAGCGGACATAGAAAGCATGACTGTACTCAAAGATGCCTCCGCAGCAGCAATCTACGGATCTAGAGGTGCCAGTGGGGTGATCATCATTACTACCAAAGGTGGAAAAGCAGGAAAAACTAAAATCTCTTATAATGGTAATGTAAGTACTTTACTTTTTTCTGGAGACTCAGGATTTTTAAGTCCTAATAATTTTAGAAATGCAATCATCGCCAAAGAACCGCAAGAATTTGAATTCCTTGGTGATCAAAATACAGATTGGGTAGATGAAATCACTCAAGCTCCTATCAATACGGAACATACTTTATCTGTTTCTGGAGGAACCGAAAAATTGACATACAATGTTTCTGCAGGATTTTTGAATACCAACGGACTTATCAAATCGAGTCAACATCAAAAGAAAAGTATTGCAGGTAATATCAGCACTAACTTTTTTGAAAATAGTCTAAGGGTAAAAGTCAATACTAGAACTTCTTTTTTTGATGAAACATATTCACCGAATACTTATGGAGCAGCCTTAGCTTTTGACCCTACTAGACCAGTATTAGATCCTGATTCAGAATATGGCGGTTATTACCAATGGGAAAACAATAGTCTAGCGACCAATAACCCAGTATCGACTATAAATCTTAATAGTAATACTGGTGAAGCTTTGAGAACCTTAAATTCATTAGAATTATCATACGACCTACCTTGGTTAGATGGTTTATCTATTACATCAAGAGGAAGTATAGATTATCAATCAGGAACAAGCCTATCATTTGCAGAACCAACGCTATGGGACACAAGATTACAGATGGGAAGCTTGTCAAATTCTGAAAGCACAAACGTTACTAATCAGATAGAAACCTATGCGACATATACTAGAGACCTAGACAATATCAAGTCTAAGATTTCAGTGACTGCAGGTCATTCATATTTGTCTAAAAAGAATGAATCTGATTGGGATTTCGGTAATAATCTAGTATTAGTCGATGGTGAATATCAATATACACAAGACATTCAGTCTGATTCTTCACTCTTTGAAAACAAACTAGCCTCATTTTTCGGAAGGTTAAACTATACATTTAATGAGAAGTATTTATTATCTGCATCATTAAGAAGAGATGGATCATCTAGATTTGCACCAAGTAATAGATGGGGAACCTTCTCATCATTCGCTTTTGGATGGAGAATATTACAAGAAGATTGGGCCGCAGGACTAGCCAATACTTTTGACAATTTAAAACTGAGAATTGGATATGGTGTTACTGGAAATGAAAGATTTTCAGATTACAGATACAATACCTTCTACTTCTATAGTACATCAGATGCAGCGTATCAATTTGGCAACCAATTTGTACCTACTTTAAGAGCTACAGGAGTGGACCCAGATATCAAATGGGAACAAACTAGTTCTACTAATATAGGTTTAGACTTTGGCCTGTTTAATAATAAGCTAAGTGGATCTATCGATGTATATAAGAAATTTACAGACGATTTATTATTTGATGCCGCACCAAGTGCATTTACTAACCTATCAGATCGTATATATACTAACATCGGAGAAATGACTAATCAAGGAGTTGAGCTCTCTCTAAATACAGTTATTATAGATGGTGATACTTGGGACTGGGATATGGGTTTCAATATTACATACAACAATAATGAAATCACAAAGCTTGACAATTCTAGTGATTCTATCTTCATCGCTTACGAGACTGGAGGTATTAGCGGAGATGTAGGTCAAAACATCCAAGTACTACAACAAGGAGAATCATTTAATGCATTCAGAACTTACGAACATATATTGGATGCCAATGGTAATCCAAGAAATGATAATACCGATTACAATGATGACGGACTCCCAACTAATCTAGATATATATGTAGATCAAAATGGAGATGGAGTGATCAATGAAGAAGACCTTATCATCAACGGAAATCCAAATCCTAAATTTATCATTGGATTGACGAATAATCTAAGATGGAAAAATTGGGATCTAGCAGCAACATTGAGAAGTAACTTAGGCATGAATGTATATAACAATGTCGCTTCTGCTTCAGGTTTTTACGACAGATTAGTAGATCCAGTACCTAATAATATCCATGAATCTGCTTTTACTAATGATTTTACAAACAGACAACTAAAATCAAGTGTATACATCACTGACGGATCATTTGTAAAACTTGATAATGTGACTTTAAGTTACTCACTCCAAAATGCGGGTGTATTTAGCTCACTTAGAGTATACACTACTGTAAGTAACCTACTGACAATCTCAGGTTATGATGGTATCGATCCAGAAATATCTAATGGTATAGATAACAATCAATACCCTAGATCGAGAACGCTACTTTTTGGTGTAAATGCCAATTTTTAGAAGTCAGTAATTGAATTAATATATTTCATACTTAGAAATAATATACAATGAAAAAATTATCAATATTTATATTTATACTTACTGCGATCTGCTTTACAAGATGTACAGATCTGGCAGTGACTCCAGAAGATGGACTATCAGATTTAGAGGCATTCAAAGATCCTGCAGCTTATAAATCATACCTAGCTAAAATCTATGCTGCATATAGTCTTACCGGACAAGATGGCCCTGCAGGAAATAGTGACATCAGCATTGTTAATGATGAAGGTTTCACCTCATATATTAGAGCCTATTGGAAAGCTCAAGAAGTGACCACTGATGAAGCAGTTATAGGATGGACAGATGCTGGGATTAGAGACCTTCACGAACATTCTTGGTCTTCAGAAAACCAATTTGTAAGAGTACTTTATTACAGAATTGCATTGATCGTTTCTATAGCCAACGATTTCTTAGCACAATCTACAGATGAAAGGTTAGATGCTAACGGTATCGGCGACGCAGACAAAGCAGAAATTGCTGTTTTCAGAGCGGAAGCGAGATACTTAAGAGCATTGGCTTACTGGCATGCATTAGATTTATTTCGTAATGTAGTCTTAGCCACTGCGGTAAGTTCAGGAGCACCTACACAAGCGAGTCCAACAGAACTATTCACATTTATCGAAAGTGAACTGAATGCTATCGAAGGAACACTACCAGCGCCTAGAGCCAACGAATATGGACGTGTAGATCAAGCTGGAGTTTGGATGCTTAAATCAAAACTATACCTCAATGCAGAGTCAATGGTGGGACTAAACAAATACACAGAATGTATCACAGAACTCAACAAAGTAATTGACGGTGGTTATACATTGGATCCTGACTACCAAGCCTTATTTATGAAAGATAATGATCAATCGCCAGAGATCATATTTGCACTGAATGCTGATGGTAAAAACACACAAAGCTGGGGAAGCACAACATTTTTAGTACATGCTGCGATTGGTGGAACTATGGAACCTACTGATTACGGAGTTGGTGATGGCTGGGCTGGACTAAGAACTACTACTGCCCTACTAGATAAATTTCCAGATGTGACTGGAGACATCGATGGCAGAGCGATATTTTATACTGACGGACAGACTACTGAAATCAATGACATCGGTGAATTCACAGAAGGGATCGCAGTTCCCAAATGGACTAACACCAATATGGATGGCGAATCAGGATCTGATCTTACACATACGGATACGGACTATGGTATGTTTAGATTGGGTGATGCGTATCTAATGTATGCGGAAGCAGTGCTTCGTAATGGTCAAGGTGGTGATCTAGGAACCGCAGTAGGATACATTAACGAACTAAGAACAAGAGCATATGGAAATACAGATGGAAATATCTCTCAAGGCGATCTTGATCTTCCATTTATCCTGGACGAAAGAGCGAGAGAATTATACTTTGAAGGAACTCGTAGAATCGATCTTATAAGATTTGGACAGTACACTGGAGGTTCATACTTATGGCCTTGGAAAGGAAATGTAAAAGAAGGAAGGGCGACAGAAGCGTATAGAGATATATTCCCTATTCCTGCTTCTGATCTATTAGCTAATTTCAATTTGAAACAAAATAGCGGATATTAGATTTCCACTTTTCTTTGAAAATAAATACAGAAGCTTCATCATTAATTTGATGAAGCTTTTTTTATTCTAAAATAAATGGACAAAATGTAGATACCGATCGGTATCTTACTTATATTTGTAGTGAAATCATTGGATCACATACATGAGAGATGCGATAAAAACAAAATCATCAATTATAGAAGCCGCAAGTATCTTATTCAATACTAAAGGATATAAAGCAACCTCTCTAAGTGATATTACGAAGACCACTAAGCTGACTAAAGGAGCTATCTACAGACACTTTCAAGACAAGTCTGAATTAGAAAAGGAAACTCTTACCTATATGTGTAATACACTTAGGATAGATCTTCGAGAGAGGATTAAATGTCAGCCAGATACACAATCGAAACTTCATGCTGTATTAGTATATTTTAAGGAGTATTCTATCCACCCTCCTTTTGTTGGTGGATGTCCTCTCATGAACGCAGCTATAGAATCAGATGATACAGACCCTAAGCTCAAGCAAGTCGCCAAAGAAATCATGTTAAGCTTGCATCAAACCATAGTGGCTCTATTAGACAATGGTAAAAAACATGGGGACGTAAGATCTAGTTTTGACAGCAACGGATTCGCCTCCTTGATGATTGGTGCATTAGAAGGTGGCGTCATGATGATGAAAGTCAGTGATGATTCCAAGCATTTAAAATCTGTCATAGACTATATCGAAAAAGAGATTAACAATTTGAAATAATACCTGTTTCAGTTACCTATATCAATACCATTAATACCTAATATGAAATTTGTACTTAATACAATCGGCTTATATCTACGCTTTATAAATTCCGTTTCATCTAAGATCGGAGGAAAACAAGCTTTCTATGTTTTCTGTAGTCCATTCAGTGCTAAAGTCACGCCTAAGCATCAAGCATTTCTAGATACTGGTAGCCAAGAAGATATCAATGTTGACGGAGAACTGATCAAGTTGTATAAGTGGGGAGACGGTGACAAAAAAATTCTCTGTGTGCATGGCTGGAGAAGTAATACTTATCGATGGAGAGACTATATCAAATCATTAACCGCTAAAGGGTATACGGTATATTCTATCGATTTTCCAGCGCATGGTAACAGCGAAGGTCGCTTTTGGAATCTACTCAAGGGTGAAGCTGCCATAAAAGCTACCATACAGCATATAGGCGTAGTAGATACTATTATATCTCACTCGGTAGGATGCTTTTGTACTTTATATTTCTGCGACCAAAATCCAAGTCTACAACCACGAAAGGTAGTTTCTCTAGCTTCTGCTGGAAAAGTGAGTGATTTCATAAATGAAGTTAAACGAATGCTACACTTGAATGATCGAGAAATAAATAATTTACTGCATTACTTTACATCTTATACCGGCAAAGATCCTGAGTATTTTGACATAGAAAATTTCTTTTCAAATATCAATACTAAAGCCCTACTCATTCATGATGAAGATGATCCAGATACGGATGTAAAATATTCACGCAGATTGCATGAATTGTATGATGATTCAGAATTGGTGATTACCAAAGGCTTGGGACATAAACTAAGAAGTAAAGATGTCCTTCAGCGCGTGGTAAAATATGTGATAGAGAACTAAGCATTCTCTGATACCAATTACTCCATTGTAATAGTGCCTTTTATTTCACCATTAATCACTACAAATAATGCATTTATAATGGGTGCATTACCATAAGAATCATCTTTCCATGCATTCTGATGTAATGCTACAAATAGATTTAATGTTTCCTTATCAACCGATTTAGAAGTCACCATCATACATCTTCGTCTAGGAATCGAAACTAACAGTTCTGATGCATCCAGTAACTTATGTGCGAGCAACATATGCTTTTGACTTAGTATTTTCTCTGCGGAAAAATCATTTCCAGATGCAGTCAAAACTTTGCCATTTAATTTCTCAGAAACAACAAATTCAGAATCAACCGCTTCTAGATTAGCATAGGCCTTTTGCAATACTTTATTAGGATCCTTACCCTCCAAATCTTTAGGCATTAGGAAAACAAAATTAGTGGGTGTGTCATACCCAAATCCGACCACCAATTGCGGTGCTTCTTGAGTTCCTATTAAGGTTTGCTTGAGCGCCCCTGCTTTTATTCCTACCCAATCCCCAGACTTAATGATAGGATATACTTTCGTGATTTCACCAGAAGAAATTTTTTCTAAATCCTCCTCCAATACTTTATCCGTTTTTTTTATTTCCTGATCCAAAAATTCGTTTCAAAAATGACATTTTCTCTCTATTTTGTTTTCAATATATCTCACAATATATAAAGCTATTACATACTATTACAACTACAGAAGTCGTAATATATAATATGAAATACCTTTCGATAGTAATAATTGTTATTTGTCTAAGCTGTAAGGCAGACTCGAATAATAACATAACACAAAATGCACTACAAAGGCAAGCTACCCCAGATACTATTATAGATACCATCATCTATAACAACGTGCTTAGCATCTCTCCGCCCAAAAATTACTATATCCAAAAAGTAGCCAATAATAGTTATGCCGCATACTTGCAGTCCATTCCATTGCAACCTAAAGGATCTAAAATACACTATTATGATGGTCGCGTCAAATCATACTTTTCCGAATATGCCGCTGTACTAGACTTAGACATAGGAAATAAAGACCTACACCAATGTGCTGATGCAGTGATGAGACTTAGAGCTGACTATCTATGGCATACTCAGCAATACGACCAAATTCACTTCAACTTCACCAATGGCATGCGTGTAGAGTATCAAAATTGGATGAAAGGCCAGAGAATAAAAGTCAAAGGAAACAACACCTCATGGTACCAAGCCAAACCTCCATCTAATACTCAAGCAGATTATTGGCAATATCTAGAACAGATCTGGATGTACGCTGGCACCTTATCACTATCCAAAGAACTCAAATCAAGAGATATAAAAAATATTGAAATAGGTGATGTATTTATACAAGGTGGATCACCAGGACATGCTATCACTATCATGAATATGGCGATACATGATACTACTGGTGAGCAATTGGTATTACTAGCTCAAAGCTACATGCCTGCACAAGAAATACACATCCTTACCAATCCTAATGATAGCCATCTAAGTCCTTGGTACGCCATGAAAGATCTAAAGACATTACAGACTCCAGAATGGACATTTTCTGTCAACGACCTGATGCATTTCTAATATTAATAGAAATTTAAGACTATCTGTCTTGGTTTAAGATTAGTTTATAGAAAGAGGTATCGCTACATTCACCATTATCATTAGCTTTATGCCAAGCAAAAGACTAACATTATGAAATCTCTTTTCCTCGCAATAGCTACCCTACTATGCGTATCCGTCTCTGGGCAATATAAGATAGGTATCCTTCCACGTACAAGTCCTGACAAAGGAATATATGAACAGATCGGATATACTGGAGTAGAGATTACTTATGGAGCACCAAAAACCAACGGACGAACTATCTGGGGTAATATTGTACCGTACGATGAAGTCTGGAGAGCTGGAGCCAATGATGCTACCAGAATCGAATTTAGCGAAGATGTAGAAATAGAAGGAAACATCTTACCACGAGGCATCTATTCTCTATTCATCATTCCTCATGAGACCGAGGCATGGACAGTTATATTTAATGCTGAATATGATCAATGGGGAGCATTTAACTACGACGAATATCAAGATGTGCTCCGTGTAGAAGTTAAACCTAAGAAAATCCCTTTACAAGAAAAACTCACCTATACGATCGATGGCGAAACGTACAACGATGGTGTCATAACTATGAGATGGTCTGATGTACAGATAGATGTGTTCATCAAAACTAAATATTTGGAATTGCTCCAAAGAGAAATAGAAATCAATGCGGCATCCAGCGATCAAGAAATCAGTAGTGTAATCTACTTACAAGGTGCAGAATATCTTTTGCTTCGAAATCAAAATTTAGATTTGGCGAGCGACTGGATCGATAAATCTCAAGAGCTATATAACCCTAATAGTGAATGGAACCCACAGTACTACCCTCGTGAATATATATTAGGGCATATGCATTGGACCAAAGCCAAAATACTAGCTGCAAATAACAAATACGAAATGGCCATCGCCTACGCTAACAAAATGAAAAATATCAAAGGCGGTACAATCAATTACTATGACGAAGAGAAAGAATTCGAGAACATAGACAGCCAAATAGCCTACTGGGAAGGAATGAAGTAACTGGACTAATCGTTACAACCCCATAAGGTCAAACTCAATCAATCCTTTCATAGATGTAAACAATTCGAAACTTAATCTGTATTAAGTAGTCTAGAAAAGCAAATCGAAAATTGACATGAAAAAAGTATTGAAGTGGCTCCTGATTGTATTAGTGGTTTTACTGGTAGCATTATTTGCCGCTACGAAGATCATGAGTAAGGATATTCCCACTGGAAAATCAGGTCCTGAAGCAGAATTGCTTACCGACAAGATCTTAAATAGACTAAATAAACCAGCATGGGATTCTTTAGAGTTTGTCAGTTGGACATTCTTCAGAGGTGAGCATCATTATGTATGGGATAAGCAGAAAAACTATGCGCTTATAGAGTGGGATGACTATTCTGTTTTGATGAATCTTGATAATCAAAATGAAACTTTAATTACACAAGGAGGAATTCAAGTTGAAAATAAAAATGATTACGAAAACATAAAAGAGATCGCTTGGGCATTTTGGTGTAATGATTCATTTTGGCTATACGCTCCATACAAATTGCGTGATGAGGGTATCACAAGGTCAATAATAGAAGTGGACGGTAAGCAAGGTCTCCTTGTCACATACGAAAGCGGAGGCACTACTCCTGGTGATAGTTATCTATGGTGGGTAGATGATACTGGACTTCCTACATCATTTGATCTATGGACAAGCATCATTCCTATAAAAGGGATCAATGCGACATGGACCAATTGGGAGGAGCTACCTGGATCAGCCATGATAGCAAAGTCTCATAAGCTTGGACCTGTAGAAATGTCATTGCCCAAGCTCAAAGCGGGTTCCAGTTTGGAAGCCGTTGATTCGAGTGCTGAGAAATGGAAATCTTTCTACGCTCACATCCAAATCAACAAATAAATACATATTCCCAATTTATGGTATTTTTGTAGCCAGAAACAGTTTAAGAGACAACGTAGGATATATTACCGACTAACAAATACTCTTACACCCATTCATGTCAAAACTTCCCAAGGATAGAAAATTTCTAGATCTATCCGATTATGGACGACCAGTCGCAAGATGGATTGCCCAATCTTTTAAGCACACCGCGATTACACCTGTTCATGTTACTTGGATGTTCGTAGTAGCAGGCCTCATCGGTTCATATTGTATCCTGGCAGGTCATTATTGGTTCGCCTTATTTTTCCTTACTCTAAAATCTACATTAGATGCTGCAGATGGAGAACTAAGCCGAGTCAAAAATACACCTAGCTACACTGGAAGATACTTAGATTCTGTAGCAGACATTATTCTTAATTTCATTTTTTTATTGGCTATTTGGTACGTTACAGATTCATCTATATGGTTGATGCTACTGGCATTCATCGGTATCCAATTACAGGGTACACTATACAATTACTATTACGTAATACTGCGAAACAAAGCGAATGGAGATACTACGAGTCGTATATTAGAAGTCCAGACTCCCACTGCCCTACCAGGAGAAAAGCAGTCCACAGTTAACCTTTTATTTTCTATGTATAATTTTCTGTATATCATCTTTGACAAAACGATATACTACATGGACAAAGATGCCGTCAATTCTGAGTATTTCCCTAAGTTATTCATGACTATGCTTTCTACCTTTGGTCTTGGTTTTCAGCTATTGATAATGGGTATAATGTTAGCTATAGGCTACATTAATTACATCATTCCGTTTTTCATCTTTTACTCCTTGTTCATCATTCTTTTTATAGGTATACGAAAGTGGATCAATCGAAAATCATAGTTGAGTCTAGCGAAATGAATCTCTAATTAGTCTAAACTAACGATTAAGCAGATTAGAAAATCTACCTTGCCTTTACAGACTTATATACGTCACACCTAGTCCACCATATTGCTCTTCTGGATGCGTAACTTCTAGTATATCTGGATATTCTTTGAGCTTAGAAAGTACTGCTTTTCTTAATACACCACTTCCGACTCCGTGGACGATAGTCAAACTATTTTCATTAGTAAGTAATGCGCGGTCCATAAATTCTTGAACTGCATGTAATGTATCAGACCTTGTATAGCCACGAACATCAAGCTTCCGCTCAAACCTTTCTCTGGTAGGAATATCCATAATAATCCTACGAGAATCATTTCTAGCGATAGGCTCTTTTGCGAGTATGAGTTCTTTGAGAGGCACAGACATAGTCATAATTCCCATTTGTACTTCTGCTTTATTCTTACGGATAGATATGATATTACCAATACTATCTCCAGTACGCATCTTTACATAATCACCCTCTTTGAGAGTTGTGGGATCAAATTTATCTTGGTAGTACACCTCATCTTTGAGTTTATGTATCTCTCCTCTAACCTTCTCTCTCTTAGTCTTAAATGTCTTTGCGATTTCCTTTGCCTTCTCTAAATCATTGGCTTCTTTGAGCTGCTTAATGACAGCATCCAATTCTTTATTCTCTTGGCTAATCGTAAATAGACTTTGCTCCTTGGCATTAAGCTTGACCTTCTTTCTTCGGAATTCTAATTCTTTATGAAGCTCATTATAATTTTTCATGAGTCGATCCACCTTTGACTCTTTATCTTCCATTATTGCCACTCGAGATTCTAGCGATTTCTTTTCCTCTTGTAGTTTGATTAATAATTCATCAATAGCTTTTTCGTTCTTTCCTGTTTTATTTTTTGCATACTTGATCACTCTTGGATCTAGACCTGTCTTCTCTGCGATCTCATACGCGAAAGAATTACCTGGTTTACCTACGATTAAATGATACGTCGGTCGAATACTTTGGGTATCAAATTCCATCGACCCATTAAGTATTCCTTTTGTTTTAAACGCAAAGTACTTCAGGTTAGAATAGTGCGTGGTGATAATCCCATTTGTCTTGTTAAAATTAAGCTGGCGCAAAATCGATTCTGCTATCGCTCCACCTACATTAGGATCTGTACCCGAACCAAATTCATCAATTAAGATCAGACTTTTCTCATCCGCATTCTCAAGAAAATACTTCATATTTTTGAGGCGACTAGAGTATGTACTCAGATCGTCTTCCAAAGATTGCTGATCTCCAATATCGGTATAAATACTGTCGAAAATTCCAATTTTACTATTAGGATCACAAGGTATCAGCATCCCTGACTGTACCATCAGCTGCAATATACCCGCAGTCTTAAGTGTCACCGATTTACCACCCGCATTAGGACCACTAAGCACTAATATTCGATTGGGTGGATGAAGATCTAGATCGAAGGGTATCGTAGGAATACCCAGCTTCTTATTTTTGATAAACAGTATTGGATTATAAGCCGCTCTATAGCCAAATGATGCTTTACCTACAATTTCTGGTTTATCAGCATCCAATATGATTGCCAATCTAGCTTTAGCATGTATGATATCTAATTGAGTGACTATCTTCTCTACCTCAACTAATGAATCTGCATATGGTCTCAGATGTGTACATAGTACAGATAGTATTTTATATATCTCTTTACGACGGTCAGCATATAGATTTACGATCTCATTATTGATCATCTGTACTTCTATTGGCTCTAAGAATACCGTCTTACCAGTAGCGGATTCATCGTGAATCACCCCACCAATCTTACGCTTATGTTCGGCAGCTACAGTCAATACTCTTCGGCCATTACGCAGACTCTCTACTGTATCGGCAAGATATCCAGACTTCTTAGCACGATCCGCAACTTGCTTAAACGTGCTATCCAACTCTCTTTCTTTCTTATTGATTCTACTAGATATCTGGCTCAATTCTGTAGACGCATCAGGCCTAACATTCCCTTCATCATCCAGTACACGATCTATTTCACTACTTAAGGCAGAATCGATATCGATAACATTACATATCTCGTACAGCTGTATATAAGTACGCTGTCTCTTAAAATCTCTAAAGTAATAATCGATAGACAAACCCATCTTGATCACATTGTGAATCGCTTGGATCGCTTCAATAGATAAAACATATCCTTCTTTACGCAGAAGCTTAGCCTCATGCTTAATGGACTGATAGGCATGAATCGGTATAGGTTCAGAGTTTTCGATGGTCTGCTTTAGCTCTGCGGTCTGATCCAATAGTTTTCGTATAGGATTAGGTCTTGTTAGTATTTCTATATTATCAAAATACTCTTGTGCAGGTTCTCCGTAGCATTCTTTCTTAAGTAAAGAAATGATCCTATCGAACTCTAAAAATTGTGGTGTATCTGTTGGGTAAAACTTCATGGTATTATCAATAACACCGCAATTTGCAAAAGGTGCAAGAAATGACCTACTTTATTATCAATAATTATATGAAATCGCAATAATAAAAGTTTGGTATGCTTGCCTATATAAACGAATATAGATCGTATCACAATCCTTTTTCTATCATAACCAGTCGAAAAAGATGACAAATTGGGTTTCTTGGTAGATTCTATTATAAAAAACAACTACTCATTTTAAAGTACTTCATATCCCTAAGTAGGTTATATATAATAGCATTGTTTCGTCCTAGATAATAAATGACACGCACTAAATCCTCAAATCTAAATGGTATCTAAAAGCATGTAAGTTCTATCCATTCTAGTTCTATAAAAAGAATAATTTATAAGACTTGACAGCTCAACAGCATCACTTAACAATCCTTATTACATAAATTATACTATTAGCAAAGAACAGAAAGTACTGTTTGCATATTTACTTAAAAACTGTAGCTTTGATTGTTAACGAATTAGATCAAAAAAATGAGTTGGACACATTTTTTCAACTCATTTATCTCTTATAACAATAGTCCTTTTTTAATTGTTATTTTGAAAAAACGCCAAATGAAAATCATGTTTAAGACTTTAGCTTTCTCAACAAAAAGAATAATTAAAACGTATTATTGTTCAATACTTATAGCAATGTTCGTTCTACCACTTGCGGCACAGCCTACTTTCATAGGCACTATGCTTACAGATGGCAACTATCAAACTTACAATCTCAATGATTTAGGGGCCTTTAGACAAGTTAGAATAACTGCTACATCAAGTGCAGTAGCAGACACGCGTATCTGGGAATTTGCAACCGGAAACTACTTTGAAAACTGGCGTCCATATACATTTCCGACTACAACAAGTTATAATGGAGTAATTGACCCAAGTATTAATACCGCCTCTGCACGCTACAATACTGGTTTTGGAGGCGCTTCCTCCTACCTACCAGCCATTACCTCTGGAAGAAACTATACAATTAATATAACGGAATTTGCTCCTCCAGCTAATCAGTTTATGGCAATATTAGAAACCAGTTTTACGCCTATAAGTATTGATGTCTTAACTGCTACTCCATCATCAGGCGTTTCAGAAAATGTACCAGTTAGCATCGAAATAACAACATCAGCTGCTCCGTCTTCAGGAGAACAAGTTTACTTAAGATATTCTACTGACAACTTCGCTACATCGACGTTGACACAATTTAGTTTTTCTGGAAGTACTGGAACCGCGCAAATCCCTGGTTTCGTTGAAAACACAACAGTTCAATATTATGTATATAGTTCGAACATCAGCGAGGTACAAATTTTGTCCGATGTAGCTTCCGTAGGAGAATTAGCACATGACATTCTAACTCTAAATTTAAAAAACAATGCAGGATTACCTTACAGTTACGTGGTTCAAGCAGTCCTACCTATTGATTTAATTTCATTTGAAGCTAAACCCAAATCAAATAAAATCACTCTATTTTGGCAAACCGCATCAGAGGTAAATAGTAGTCACTTCGAACTTGAGAAAAGTAAGGATGCAATCGATTGGAAAAACATAGCTCAACTTACAGCTAAGGGAAGTTATGTTGGGAATAGTTCTTATAGCTTTGACGACAACCATCCTACTTTAGGATCAAATTTCTACCGTTTGAAACAAGTGGACTTCGATGGACAACATGAGTATTCTCAAGTGGTAGTAGCTCGAGCTAATAGTAGCACTGAGGTTCAAATTTATCCAAACCCTGCCAGCAATAGAATCTTCATAACATCTGATAATAATGAAGCCGCAGTCGTATCATTGATTGATCAAAATGGTCAAAATGTTTTTTCCGGAAAACTTTATAATAACGCTATAGATATATCTCACTTACATACTGGTTTTTATATTCTAGAATATGTAATAAATGATTATATCGCGAGAAAACCTGTTTTCATTAACTAAACTACATAGGGTTAACTATTTCTAAGTTTATTTTTTCCTACAGATTACTAAAAACTGCTAAACATCTGATACACTAAAAAGTGTCTAGTCTTATGGTATAATACAATCTGAAACTTATACCCTAGATCTAAGCTGTATACTGCCCTATTAATTAATACCGTGTCTGCATAAATATGTCGCTTACTTCATTTCACGGACACCATAAAGTACGGCAAAACACAATGATTTTTCACGACATTATAAAACAGAATTGGCATAACAATTTTTAGAAAAGTTAAGAATCTTGAATTATATCACTATGAGTCAAACTGTAAATTCTATTTTTGTGAATTTATAGGAAGGTATATTAAAGACAATTATCAAATTTATGATTCATGAGTAAGCAATCCAATTTAGGTGAAGTAGCCAGCGTGTTTTTCAAATTAGGTTTAGTCGCATTTGGCGGCCCAGCAGCTCACGTGGCCATGATGGAAGATGAAATCGTAGAAAAGCGCAAATGGATGGATCGCCAGCATTTCTTGGATCTGATGGGTGCAACTAATCTTATACCTGGACCCAATAGTACTGAGATGACTATGCATTGTGGCCACGAACGTGCTGGTATTCCTGGATTATTTGTAGCTGGATTCTGTTTTATTTTCCCAGCAGTCGTCATTACTGCTATACTGGGCTATCTATACGTTACATACGGTCAATTACCAGCAGTAGAGCCGTTTCTATTAGGGATCAAGCCTGCAGTATTAGCACTCATAGCTTCGGCCATCTATAAACTAGGTAAAAAAGCTCTGAAAGGTATCGAACTAGCTATACTAGGGATACTTACAGTCATCGCCAGTCTAATGGGTGTCAATGAAATCATCGCTTTACTATCTGCTGGAGTACTAGGCACTATGTATTTCTACTTCAAATCTGCAGCTTCCACTGGGAAAGTCCCTTCACTTATACCTTTCTTTTTCTTTCAAGGAGCATTAGTACAGCTTTCCACCATGAAGATATTCTTAACTTTTCTCAAGGTAGGAGCTATATTATACGGTAGTGGCTATGTCTTATTTGCATATCTCGATGCCGAGTTAGTAACCAATGGTATTCTCAGTCGACCAGAACTCATGGACGCTATAGCCATCGGTCAATTTACACCAGGACCGGTCCTATCTACCGCGACATTCATCGGATATCAATTGGGTGGTATATCTGGAGCAATAGCAGCTACTTTTGGTATGTTTCTACCCTCTTTCTTATTTGTATGGATTATGAATCCACTCGTGCCTAAGATGAGGCAATCCAAGGTACTAGGTTATTTTCTAGACTGTGTCAACGTAGCCGCAGTAGCTGTTATGGTTGCGGTATTGTTCTCTATGGCCAAAGAGTCGCTTGTTGATTGGAGAAGCTTTGTAATCGCCGGACTCAGTGCAGCAGCCATATTTGGCCCTAAGAAGATCAGCGTGATGTGGATCGTATTTGGATCTGCACTCCTTGGTTACTTACTATATATGGTATAGTACGCCTCTCAACATACTACCCTATCATTTACAATAAGCTAACATAGCGCTAATTTCCAATTTACAATGGGAGCATACATTTGTATTACTACTATTACAGCAGGAATAGGGTGAAGCGCAACGGACAAGCGTCAATCCTATTCTTGCTTCTTAAATTCATAATTACATCCGAAAAGGGCAAGTGATAACATTGGCTTAACATTGAAGATTATAATTTTGCCTTGACAAACGAATATGGTAGCCTCTATAAAGATAAAGGACGGTGTATTGGTTAGATATCTCTGATGATAGTAGTGAATTACAGAGATATAATATAGTAGTAAAACAAACAATATAATTGTCCGATGAAAAAATTGCTTTTTGGTTTGATCTTAGCATCATGCTTCACCTTTGTGTCTATGGCACAATCAGTTACCGCACCCAAATTTGGAAAAGGTCTTATCAATATTATGGCTTCTGATTCAACTTTCTCAATGAAATTTGGAATGCGCTTTCAAAATCTAGTGACAAGTACATGGACCAAACAAGATGAGGCAGACGGTGGCTCATTTGGAGATACTGAGACTAACTTTCTAATCAGAAGAGCAAGATTTAAATTTGGTGGGTATGCATATACACCAAAACTCCAATACAAAATGGAGTTAGGCCTATCTAATCGCGATCAGAGCGGTGGTGGAACGAGCGAATTCAGCAATGCGCCACGATACATACTAGACGCATGGGTGCAATATCAAATCAATAAAAATTGGGCAGTAAAATTTGGACAAGGAAAACTTCCAGGTAACCGTGAGCGTGTGATATCTTCTGGCAATCTTCAATTTGTAGATCGATCACGACTCAATTCTAGATTTAATATTGATAGAGATTTTGGATTACACTTAATACACACTGCTAATCCAACCGCCGATGTATTCACTAAGGTAATTGCTGTAATATACCAAGGAGAAGGCAGAAATGTAAGTAGTGGTAACGTCGGAGGACTAGGATACACAATAAGAGGTGAAATCCTTCCATTTGGAAAATTTGCTTCTAAAGGTGACTATATAGGATCTTCTATAAAGCGAGAAAGCTCTCCAAAGCTATCATTAGGAGTATCGTATGATAGAAATAATAAAGCAGGTAAATCACGAGGTCAAAACGGTTCATTCTTAGATGTAAGTGATCAAGATTCCTTAAAAACACTAAGTACTGTATTTGCGGATCTGATGTTTAAGTATCAAGGGTTTTCAGTAATGGCAGAATACGCTAATAAAAAGACTACCGACGACAATCCATTAGTAACAGAAGATGGAATCGAAATAGGAACATACTATACAGGGTCAGGTATCAGTGTACAAGCTGGATACATGTTTGATAGCAATTATGAAATTGCTATCAGATATACTTCAATATCACCAGATCTTATAGTAGATCAAGACGATAAAAGGTATACTTTGGGCCTCAATAAGTTCATCGTAGGCCATAAGTTAAAATTACAGACTGACTTGACGTACAGAGATAGAGCTGTAAGCAATGATGAATTGACCTATCGTCTACAGATGGATCTACATTTTTAAGCATAAGTATTAAACCACAACAACAAACATAACAACAGAATCAATCATGGAAGAGACAGGAATACAGTTCGGCTTTACGGACGTCATGCAAATACTAGGAGCTTTAGCTTTCTTTGTATATGGTATGAAAATGATGAGTGATGGTATCCAGCGAGCGGCAGGATCACAACTCAGAAATATCCTTCGAAATATGACGAAAAACAGATTCCTCGGTGTAGGAACTGGATTTTTGACAACGGCACTAGTACAATCATCATCGGCGACTACAGTAATGACTGTATCATTCGTAAATGCAGGATTACTTACTTTGGTAGAATCAGCAGGTATCATGATGGGTGCTAATATTGGTACTACCGTAACAGGATGGATCGTGTCATTACTCGGATTCAAATTGAAACTTAGTACATTATCTATTCCTCTATTCGCAATAGGCGTACCGATGCTCTTTTCTAATAAAGGCAAACTCAAGTACTGGGGTGAATTCTTAATTGGATTCTCTATCCTATTTTTAGGTTTGACATACTTAAAAGAAGCAGTACCTGATTTAAAAGGAAATACTGATGCATTAGCATGGATACAAGGTGTTGCTGATTACGGATTCTTTTCGAGAGTACTTTTCGTACTTATCGGAGCATTGGTAACTGTAGTTGTGCAGTCTTCTAGTGCAGCCATGGCCATCACACTTACCCTTGTATATACAGGATGGTTACCTCTAGAGGTAGCAGCAGCAATGGTCCTTGGTGAAAATATTGGTACAACCATTACAGCTGAAATTGCTTCCGTCGTTGGTAATACTAATGCCAAAAGATCAGCAAGAATACACTCACTCTTTAACATCATAGGTGTAGTTTGGATGATCATACTGCTTCCTTTCGTTCTTAATCTATTAAGTGGGTTTGTTGAAAGTTTCTCTCACATATTTGAAGGAGCTGTAAAAGCAAAGGCCGCTGAAAACCAAGAGCAAATACTTAACACTTATAGATTGGCTGCATTCCATACTACGTTCAACATTATGAATGTATTACTGATGCTTCCATTTGTGAATTGGTTAGTAAAAATGGCAATCAAAACAGTACCAGACAAAGAGGGCGAAAATGACGAACATAAACTCAAGTTCATCTCTGCAGGTATACGTACACCTGAACTGGCTACGGTAGAACTACAGAAAGAAACTGCACACTTCGGTGAAGTCGCTAGTAAAATGTCAGGATATGCTTCATCTCTCCTTAACTCGACTGATGCTAAAGCACAGAAAAAACTCTACAAGAAATTACGCAAGTATGAAGAGATCACTGATAAAATGGAGATCGAGATCACTGAGTATATTACCAAGTTATCTAATCAAGAGATCACACCTCGTACAAGTCTCAAGCTCAGAAGCATACTAAACATATGTAATGATCTTGAAAGAATTGGTGACATTTACTACCAAATCTCTAAGACGCTAGAAACTAAGAATGATAACAAGCAATACTTTACTCCAGAGCAACGAAACAATCTCAATGAGATGTCTAGTCTGGTAGATAAAGCATTCACTATCATGAATAATAATTTATCTTCAGATCACTATGATCAAGTAAATAAAGAGAAGGCGGTAGATATTGAAAGAGATATCAACCAATTCCGTAACAGCTTACGTAAATCAAACCTGACTAACTTAGGTTCTGATGGTTACGATGTACAATCAGCTATGATATACAATAATATTTTCTCTTCTCTGGAAAAAGTGGGAGATCATATCATCAATGTAACAGAAGCTGTAGTAGGAGAAGTATAGATACTACCCCACTACAACAAATTATATCAGATGCCATCAAGATTCAATTCTTGGTGGCATTTTTTATGTTGACCCAGTACCACTTCTAGAACTATAATAACAATATTGAGTATATTGGAATAGCTTATCAATTAAAGGGATACGATTTATTCTTACAAAAGACGCTCATGCTCAACATTTGGTCATTAGGCCATTTAATACAATGGTTATTATTTGGAAGGTTCGTAATGAAAAGCTGGATCATATTTTTGATTCTATCGATCGGTTGGGAGTTACTGGAATTCATACTACCCTATGAATTTGCAATAGAAACGACTATTAACAAATTCACAGATCTAGTGGTTAATACCATTGGATTTTATATTGGTCTAAAGTTGAGAAAAGACGATAAAAAACCAAGCACAGATCAAACCGTGTAAAAACTACGTTGATATACCTTGCAAGGGTTCGAATCTCATATTTGTCGCATACTACATTTAGTGATTTCCGATAAAAGTCGACTAGTGAATATTGATATAAAGATTATATTTGATCATGGATACTACAGAAATCGTAAGGTTACTCAAGCTCAGAGATGAGAAAGCGTTAGTTTATCTGTATGATAATTACGCAGCTGCTTTAAATGGTGTCATCCTTAGAATTCTTAACTCAGAAAAGCTTGCAGAAGAGGTATTACAGCAAACCTTCCTGAAAATATGGGATAAGATTGATATGTATGATGAAAATAAAGCGCAGCTATTTACTTGGATGAACCGTATCGCCAGAAATACAGCCATCGACACTAAAAGATTGAAGAAGTATGAAAACCATAAAAATACTTGTTCTTTAGATCTCAACGTACATAATCAGCAGAACAGTCACATGAGCCTAGCCGCCATGGACGTACATCCACTAATATCGCGATTAGATGAAAAGCACAAGTCTGTGTTAGACTGCATCTACTTACATGGTTACACTCAGACTGAAACTTCAGAAAAGTTAGGCATACCACTTGGTACTGTAAAGACAAGAGTAAGAAAAGCGATATCAGAGCTTCGCGAAGTATTAAAAAATGAAAAAACACTCTTCGCAGGTTCATTTATTACCATAATTATATTAATGATTGCGATATGTCTATAGATCAAATTATACATTCAGGCCTTTTGGAATTATATGTAATCGGCGACCTCTCAGAATCAGAAGCACTCCTAGTGGAAGACGCTATGGCGCAAGATGATGCAATCAAGCAAGAGATAGCAGAAATTGAAAAAGCCATGGAAGCGCTTGCTTTTATTAATGCTGTACCTGTATCGTCGACGGGTAAACCGATGTTGTTATCAGCAGTCAATTTTATAGATAGAATACAAAAAGGAGAAGCACCTGTATCCGCTCCATCATTACATCCCAATTCTAAAATATCCGACTTTTCTCAATGGCTAGAAAGAGAGGATATGCAAGAGCCCAACGAGTACGAATCTATGCATGGTCGTATCATCAATAGTGACGAAGAAAAGACAACTCTAATCGTCTGGCTGAAAGATAAAAGTCCAGATGAAATACATACTGATGAATACGAAAAATTCTTAGTCGTGGAAGGTACGTGTGACATCAAAATTGACAATACTATCCATTCTCTAAAGGCTGGCGATTACCTTGCTATACCTTTGTTTGTTAATCATAGTATTGAAGTCACTTCTGATATTCCATGCAAAGTTATCTTAGAAAGAGCAGCAGCGTAACCACTAATTATAAAACATAAAATCAAGTTTCCGTTCAGAGTATCAATGGCTATAATTGGAAAATTACCACATAAGTACTTGATAGGAATACTTTACATTTTTTTTCTGATTAGGCTCTACATCAAAATTCCATTCCACAAGATTACTCTGATTACGATCATATAATGATCTGCCTGATTTCACAATTTTCCAATTATTAGAATCTCCTTCAATCTTCATCCCCTTTACCATTCTGGTGACCATGATTTTGACTTTTTCATTTTTCAAATTGTTGATTTCAATTTCAGATGAGACATTAACAATATATCCGTTACCATCTGGATTTCTCACTCTCGAAACTTCAACATCTGACTGTTCTACCGTAATATTGGGCGACACACTCATCTTAACAATGCAAGGCTTATCTACAGGAGTAAAGTTTAATTGCCCTTGACTTAAAGGCATCACCTCATTCTCTTTCAGCATATTTTTCTTAAAAATTACAGTGCCTGTAGTCAGTGGCTCTCCTGTTACATTATCAAATTTAAGAGCATGCCACACTTCTGTATTATCCGACTTTTTCTTGCTATTACTTAAAGATACTTTATCATTATTTGAATCCAAATCGACTACATACACATCTTTATACTCACTCTCCATATCCAATATATCCACATTCAATCTTTCGGATTTATCCAAACTAATATTCTTCAATCTATAAAGAAATATATCATCTGTACTCTGGCCATCAAGTGAAGAATTTGCATAACCTGAACCACTTCCGCTGTACGAAGTTGCAGATTGAGACGTGATAGCATTGGCAAATAATCTGTTGGGCGATGCTCCAGGATTATTCAAACTATTTACTAGATCTATGACTCTTTGATTCGAAAACAACGGATCTGCAGTTAATGAATAATCAAAGACAGGAATACCCACTGCCAAATTCACATCTGCATTATTCAAGTCTACTATATCATTCATGATATTAGCCTTCAATGACAATTTCAATATATTATCATCTTGAATATCAATAAAATAATTGGGCGTCCAAGTGATCCCCTTTTGTAGATAAGAAATATTTAATTCCTGATTGTCAGCATTGCTCGATAATCGCAACTTTAATTTTTTCCGAGTTGTCTTCTTTTGCAAAATAGGAGAATCCCTAAATTTAAAATTAGCTATCTCATCCATTTTCACGAAACTCCATAAAGCACCATCCTGAAGCACCAGTGATTTAGAACCATTATCCACTGAAAACAATTTACCTTTGATCACTTCCTTTGTTCCACTCCGTGTAATACTCATCTCCTTACCCTTATTTCTATCGAATATACTTTGTATTGTTTTGATGTCTTCATCTGCTTCTACATTAATAGATCTAGAAGACAAAATTTCATTTCCTGGACATAGTATCTGCACACTTCCTAATATAATGTGATTGTTATTATAGGAGTCAGATTGTCCGTAACGATTTACATTCGGAGAACCTCCTCCTTGATAAGGAACATCGAGCAGTATTTCATTATTTTCAACTTTACACATACCCTCTCGCTCGATGAAGGCAGTAGCATCTTTAAATACCGTAACCCTGTTGGTTCTAATTTCGCATTGACTAGACCCCATATTATGGACAAACATCAACACCGTTATTATCAAAATCGCTTTCATATTATTATCATTTTCTAGTTATCAAATTAGTTATGCCTTTCTTCTGACTCATACAATTTACGATTTTAAACAGATGGCATAGACTATTTACGTCCACTTATTCATATTCAGTAATTAATAAAGACAATATTACTAATCCACTTTCCCTCGCTACTTAACCGCCACGAATATCAGAGAAGAGTAAAATAATAGTCCAATCCTTAAATTACTTAACCTCCAAGCATTACGCCTTTTACGGCAAGAGAGTCAAATTATCCTCTCATAAACTATAATTAATGCTTTAATTCAAACTATCTGCAGCAATAACCGTTAAATTTGCCTACATAATAACACACTATGAGCACCAAACACGAAGAGGTAAAAGATTACTACGGTAAAGAACTACAATCATCTGATGATCTGAAGACCAATGCATGTTGTACGCTAGAGGCACCGCCAAAATATATTCAGGCTGCGCTAAAGAAAGTACATGACGAAGTACAGATGAAGTATTATGGATGTGGCTTGTGTATTCCATCTCAGCTAGAAGGTTTACGAGTACTCGATTTGGGTTCTGGTAGTGGTAGAGACTGTTATATAGCGGCACAGTTTGTAGGGCAAGAAGGAGAAGTAGTCGGTGTAGATATGACTGATGAGCAACTAGCTGTGGCCAATCAATATATAGATCACCATGCAGAAGTATTTGGTTATACATATGCCAACACTAAATTTGTAAAAGGTAACATTGAGCAACTTGACGAATTAGATCTTGAGCCAGGTAGTTTTGATCTCATTATATCTAATTGTGTAATCAACCTAGCAACCGACAAGGATAAAGTCCTCAAGGATGTATATAATTTACTGAAGCCTGGAGGTGAAATGTACTTTAGCGATGTATACAGCGACCGTCGTATTAGTCCTGAGCTACAAGCAGATCCTGTACTTTGGGGAGAATGTCTAAGTGGTGCGCTTTATTGGAATGATTTCCTCAAGACGGCTCGTAAAGCTGGATTTACAGATCCACGTTCAGTAAAGAATAATCCGATTACTATCGAGAATGAAGCATTACAAGAGAAATGTGGAGACATTCAATTTTTCTCAGTAACGTATCGCTTGTTTAAAATCGATGGCCTAGAAGAAGATTGCGAAGACTACGGACAGGCAGTTGCTTATAAGGGCAGTATAGAAAACCATCTCAATGCTTTTGATCTAGATGACCATCATAACTTTCCTAAGGGCAAAGTCATGACGGTATGTGGTAATACATATAAGATGCTACACGATACTAGATTTGCTGATCACTTTGAGTTTTATGGTACTTGGGATACACATTATGGTATCTTCGAAGGCTGTGGGGGCGCAATGCCTTTTGATGAAGATGGCGAAGCTAGTTGTTGCTAGTATAATTTATAACAAGAGTGTAAAGTAATGGGCTATATCTTTAGAGATATAGCCCATTATTATTGCGGGTATTATTCAAAGGATGAACTAATAATTAACAAAGGATATATTCGATTATACCCTTTGTTAACAATTTATTTTAGGAAATTGACTTCTATTCTTCAGTATAAATTGCTTCGATATCCAACTCAATATTATTGTCAATTATTGTATGCGTAAATGATCCTCCAGAATCCGAATAGATTTCTCTTGGAAAAAATGTTACACTTCCAATACGCTCATCATCACTAGCAAGATCGTAATCATATAGTGTAATAGTAATACCTACATCCATATTTGTAATTAAGTAGTGATCATTATATGGTAAAAGTTGACCACTCTCAGCCTCATCATAACGTCCTGAATTGCCCAGAACCGAACCGCCGCTAGAGACAGTAATATAGACATCAGGCTTCTGATCTCCAGATAAAAAATCCCAGTTCGATCCATCAGGAGCGCTTGATGGAAATGACTTTAGCGTTATTTTGTTTATGTCTATTTTAACTAGACTTCTTTCATCTACACCATCTTTATCACAGGAAAGTAGAGTAATTGCCACTAATAATGGCATCATAATTTTTAACATGGTATTATATATTTAATTGGGGTTAAAATATTTGTGCATTCATAAAATATTACGTTGCACACTACAGCATCTACAAATACAAAAAATTATCCAATCACTACAAACACAGATATAATCCTGCTCTAATGACAAACACATTACTTTTTTAAGACGATTTCCTTCCTTCTCTAATATATCGCCCACCCTTAAATGCCAAAACACCTAGGAAATCATATTTCTCCGCTGAAAGACATCCTGTTATCTTTTCTAGATCTAAAATCAAATAATTTAAAAAGCGGACTGTATCGTATAGATATTTTACTCACCTTAGCCGTCTACAATGATACTTGGCTTACATACCGCAAAATCATCCTCGACAGCGATCCTATATTTTACTAGA
>CALKJD010000105.1 GCA_937995755.1 uncultured Saprospiraceae bacterium
ATAGTACAAAAGCATATTGTAGTAGCATTCCACATTCCACAGGGACTTGTGGTAACCGACACTTATATAGTGCGTGTAATACTACTTCACTTTCGTTTCAAGAAAGTGAAATGTCCATCTCATAGGTTTACTTATTTGACAAATTATTAGATTCGATGATTGAGGTTCTCCTAGTCAAAGTACTATTAGAATCTAAATCCAAATGAAGTCTCGATACCAAATTGCTTATCCTTGTCATCACGGTAGATGTAAGTATTGTTTTCTCCCAATTCCGATCTTGATATATCTGTATCATTATTAGTGATATCAGCTAAACCTATATCCGCTCTTAGACCAATGTAAAATCCACGATTGATGTTATATGATACTCCGAAGATCAAACCATAGTCGAAGAAATTCATGGCATTACCTTTCTTCTCATTAAATTGGTAATACGCTCCAGCAAACTTAGGAAGATAGACCACCACACCATCTACCTTGATACCAGGGCTAGTTCCTATTGCTTGACCTTCCCCAGCTTCATCAGAGTTGTAGTTGAAATCTAATGATTGTCTAAACTGTATAAGTGAATCATTCTCCGTAGAGACGAAAGTTTGTAATCCAGTAGCCGTAGGGCCTATCAACATACTTACATATCCTCCAGCACTTACTTCTATCTTATCAGTGATGTTAAAATGTGCTGTAATTGGGAAGCTGATATATGCATTTGATATATCTAGATTATAGTCTAGCCTTCCTTTTTCTATTACATCTTCTCCAGTAGAAATAGGGATTTTATAGAAAGACTCTGTTCCAGCACCTCCAAAACTTTGCTTAGATCCGTTCTGGATGTACAATACTTCTAATCTTACCGAAAATATATCAGTGATATTTTGAGCGTAGTTAAGACCAAAATGGAATCCACTACTTGTACCGAACTCTTCATTGATACTTTTTTCTACTGGTCCTCTAAAAGTACTATAGTTGAGACCCGCTCTTACACCGATATTGAATGATTGCGCCATCATGATGGTAGCGAATAATGAGAATGTCGATGCGAGTATTACCTTCTTTATCATAAGTATAGTTTATAATTCCATTGAGGAATGCATTTTCAGCACCCAAAGATATCAAAATAGACAACTGAGTAACGTTTACCAGCGGATATTCGCTTGTTAGAATATCCATTTGTGCAGATTTTATGATTTTGCTAAGATATATGACACTTTATTAGCCTTGCAGATACACCTCAGGTCAGTAAATCGACCTTCTAGTAAGTTCAGGGAGCTCAAATTCTCAATTTCTTTGCTTATCGTTTCTTTAGGTCTAATCAGATACTACCTTTGTGGCTCTTTATTAACAATTTGTCAGCATAATGAGTAAGAGAAATAAACTATCCAAGTTTGCAGATATTATGACCTATCCTAATGTCTATCAGAACTTTAGCCCAAAAGAAATCAAGCCATTAGGCAAAGGTGGTGTTGAGGTAGAGTTGAAAGGGAAGTGGGCAGAGCATTTTGGTGATGATAAGCCGATTACGGTAGAGCTTGCTTGTGGTCGTGGAGAATACACGATTCAGCTAGCTAGAGAATATGCTGACCGCAACTTTATTGGAGTGGATGTCAAGGGGGCACGTATCTGGAAAGGTGCTAAGATGGCTATAGAAGAAGGATTGGATAATGTTGCTTTTTTGCGAACTAAGATAGAAGTGATAGAGGAGTTCTTCGCTCCCAACGAGATTGCAGAGATTTGGATCACTTTTGCAGATCCATTTATAGGTAAGCCTAATAGGAGATTGACCGCACCTGCGTTTCACGATAGATATAAAAATATGCTTAAGGAAGGAGGCATAGTTAATATGAAAATAGACGATCCTACATTGTATGAATCTACCAAAGAAGTACTAGCCGAACGCGATGATGTAAAAATTCTTTATGATAGAGATGATATCTATAGCCAACCGCTAGATTTTCCAGAGTTAGAGTACAAAACGTACTATGAAAAATCTCACTTAGAGAAAGGTCGAAAGATCAAGTATATGAGGTGGATGTATGTGTAAATATTACGTGCCTTAAAGTAGATGGACAAATGGTCTGAGATTTTGAGATATTACTCATGTCTTCTGTCATAATGGCTATCTTTTTCTTATCTTACTGTCATAATTACTGTAACTATCAAATGGATTATTATTTGATAGTAGATAAGTATAAATACATAAATATGACGTACGATAATTTCACTATAAAGGCTCAAGAAGCCATCCTAAAATCTCAGCAATTGGCAGGGCACCTTGATCAGCAAGGGGTAGATACTGTACACTTGATTAAAGGGATCATGGAAACTGACGAAAAGCTATCTGAGTTTCTGTTACAAAAAATGGATATCAATATAGCTGTGCTAAAGCGTGAGCTGAATAAAGCATTAGAAAAATATCCAAAAGTATCTGGAGTAGATAAGCAGTTTCTTACTAACGATAGTAATCAAGCCCTTGCAAGAGCTAAAAAACAAATGAAAGAGTTCGATGACGAATTCATTTCATTAGAGCTTATCCTGATGGGTATCATCAAAGGAAAAGATAAGGGCGCAAGTATTCTAAAAGATCTTGGAGCTTCTGAAAAAGCCTTAAAAGCAGCAATTAGCGATCTTAGAAAAGGTCGTAAAGTAACTGAGCAAAGTGCAGAAGATAGCTACAACGCATTGAGCAAATATGCTATTAACCTCTGTGAACGTGCGGAACAAGGTAAGCTAGATCCAATCGTAGGAAGAGACGAGGAGATCAGAAGAATCTTACACATCTTATCACGTAGAAAGAAAAACAATCCAATTCTTATTGGAGAAGCAGGGGTAGGTAAGACGGCAATAGTTGAAGGAATAGCTTGGCGTATTATCAATCAAGATGTACCAGAAAATCTTAGAACTAAGCAAATATTTTCTTTGGATATATCTGCGTTGATTGCTGGAGCGAAATACAAAGGAGAATTTGAAGAAAGGCTCAAAGCAGTAATCAAAGAAGTGAAAGGTGCAGATGGAGAGATTATCTTATTTGTAGATGAGATACATACCCTAATAGGTGCCGGTGGAGGTAATGGTGCTATGGATGCAGCTAATATACTTAAGCCTGCATTAGCAAGAGGTGAGTTGAGAACAATTGGAGCTACGACATTAGATGAATATCAAAAATATTTTGAGAAGGATAAGGCTTTAGTTCGTAGATTTCAAACAGTTGTAATCGATGAGCCATCTGTAGAAGATACAGTTTCGATTTTGAGAGGAATACAAGAAAAATATGAAGTATATCATAAGATGGATATTCTTGATGAGGCACTAGTTGCTGCAGCAGAATTATCACATAGATATATTCCAGACAGAGCGCTTCCAGATAAAGCCATTGATCTCATTGATGAGGCGGCAGCTAAGTTGAGATTAGAATTGGATTCTGTACCAGAGGAGATAGACGAATTAGATAGAAAACTTCGTCAACTTGAGATAGAACGTGAGTTTATCAAAAGAGAAAAAGACAGTAAAAAACTCAAATTAATAGAGGAGAATATTGCTAATGCGAAAGAAGAATTAGATTCGATTACAGCTTCTTGGAAAACTGAAAAAGAGATAGTAGATACTGTACAGAATATTAAGATGCAAATCGAGGAGCAAGAGCATCTAGCAGAAGTGGCGGAAAGAGAAAGTAGATATGAAGAAGTAGCAAAAATAAGGTACGGTACGCTCAAAGAGTTAGAAGTGAAACTTAAAGTAGCGGAAGAGAAATTAGATAAAATTCCAGAAGAAGGAAGATTTACTAATGAGGAAGTTACAGCAAATGATATCGCGGAAGTAGTTGCTAAGTGGACAGGAATACCAGTGTCTAAAATGCAAAAAAGCGATAGGGAAAGGTTGCTTAACTTAGAAGAGGAAATAGGGAAAAGATTAGTAGGACAAAAAGAAGCTGTAGTTGCAGTTTCGGATGCAGTTAGAAGAAGTAGAGCCGGTCTGTCAGATGATAAGCGACCTATAGGTTCTTTTATTTTTGTAGGACCGACAGGTGTAGGTAAGACAGAGTTGGCAAAAGCTTTGGCAGAAGTGTTATTCGATGATGAAAATGCGATCACACGTATTGATATGTCCGAATTTCAAGAGAAACACTCAGTGTCTAGACTCGTAGGTGCACCTCCAGGATATGTTGGTTATGATGAAGGTGGGCAACTCACTGAAGCGGTGAGACGTAAGCCATATTCAATTATATTACTAGATGAGATAGAGAAGGCTCACCCTGATACTTTCAACATCTTATTGCAAGTATTAGATGACGGTAGATTGACTGACAATAAGGGAAGAGTAGCTAATTTTAAAAACACGATAGTTATCATGACATCCAACATGGGTGCGGAGACTATTTTAGAAAATTTTGAAGATTTAGATGCGCTTGGTGATAAGCACAGAGCAGATATCATAGAGACAACTAAGTTAGAGATATTTGATGTGTTGAAAGAGAGCCTACGTCCTGAGTTTCTCAATAGAATCGATGATAAGATAATGTTCTTACCATTGACTAAAGCAGAGATAAAAACTATAGCAGGATTTATGCTAAAAAGTACTCGAAAAAATCTAGCTAAACAAGATCTTTCGATAGAGTTGTCAGAGTCAGCATTAGACTTGTTAACAGACCTTGGGTATGATCCACAGTTTGGTGCAAGGCCACTGAAGAGAGTTATACAGAAAGAGTTAGTCAATAGATTAGCTGTAGAGGTACTCAAAGGTGATTTTACTGCAGGTGAAACTATTTACATAGGTACAGATGCGAAGGGATTTACTTTTTCCGAAAAGCCGACTAAATCTGAAGCTAAACCTAAAGTTGAAAAGAAGCTGAAAAAATCAGATGTAGACAAATTGAAAAAGGCGACTGAAGATCTTAATGATGCAGTCGATGATGTAAACAATATTGATCCTCAGAATAATTAATTCCGAGTACGTATAAATTTTAATTACGCCTTGTTTCCATAGTTGGAGCAGGGCGTTTTTAAGTTGTGGCTATATGTTAAATACTTGGATAGACATAGTAAGCTTATAGATAAA
>CALKJD010000106.1 GCA_937995755.1 uncultured Saprospiraceae bacterium
TTAGAACTATACTCACCATAAATTATGAAAGCGACACACTACATCTATACTATTACTCTCATGATTCTGGTTTTAAGTTGCCATGCGCCTACCAAAAAAATATTGACAAACGATAGTAAAGGTCTATCCTTCCCACCTGGCACGGTACAAGTCGATGACAACTTCTATGTTGATAGAAATGAAATCGGAAATATAGATTATAGAGAATATCTAGCTTGGATTATAAGAGTATATGGCTCAGATTCAGAAGAACTTATAGCTGCATATCCAAATGAATCTGTATGGAAATTTGCAACCAAAGACCTGCAACAATATGAGACTAACTACCTTAACGCTGATCTATTTAGTAATTATCCAGTAGTGGGAATCAATCGACTCCAAGCTGAAAAATATGCTTCCTGGAGAACTAATATCATTGCTCAATCACGCTTAATCCAAATGGGATATATCAAAGCCATAAAAGATCAAACTAAAGATAACCTGTTTACGATCACGCAGTATATGAAAGGTGAATACCCTTATACTACAAAGCAGATATCAAAAATAGAATTTCCTATATACACTGTACCTACACTAGACGAGTGGAACCGATATGTATTGGGTATCACAGAAAAGAAAACGCTCAATTACGTAATACTTACTAACAATGATGGAACTATTAGAAAAGCTACAAAGTATTACAATATAAGTCAAGAGTCAATTACAAACAAAATCGGTCCAAAATCGAATGCTGAGTTCTTACCAATGAACAATGGACTGTGGCATACTATTGGAAATGTTTCTGAAATAATAACTGGACAGCCATTGGCGATGGGAGGGAGTTGGCTAAATACACTAACTGAATTAAATCAAAATTTAGAAACTGAATTTACCCAAGAAAATTATTACACCGGCTTTAGAAATGTATGCCGATTTCAGGAGTTTACTTCTAAGTAGTGAAAAAAAAATAACCTAAACCTATTCCTCTATTATCACATTATCTTTAATTCTCATGACACCAACATTGTCAATGAGTGATGAAGGATTAGGCGTATTAGGGTTTTTCCTTATCTTAACATTATTCAAGTTAACTATTCCTGTATTGCGAATAGCGGATCCAGTATTAGCCGTACCACTAATTAGAGTGATATAATTAAGTTCTAGTATACCATTAATTTGAATATCATAGATCGGTCCTATTTGATTTGTTGCTATAATTACAGTACTCGATAGAGAAGGTGTGATATACACTTCTTTATTGATCACAATCGGATCACTCAATAAAATTGTTTGACCGAAGAGTGAAGGGTCTATCTCCACATTCCCACCTGATGATACGCAATCTACCGCTGACCTTAAAGATCCATCACCACTATCATTTAGATTAGTCACTACAGATGAACATGATGTACCACAAGATATCGTAGCATCCCACCCTATTCCAGTTACCGACTGATCTGACAACATTCTGAGGGTAATACATCCAGATGCATCCGTAGACGTAAATGGTCCAGGAGGAGTAGTTCCGTTGAAGCCTCCGACAGGAAAACTGTTCGACATACTAGTAACACCACCTGGAAACAAAGGACTATTGATATCATCTCCATTATGTACATATAGGGCATCATAATCCAACTCAATACCTATCGAATTAAACGTAATCGTAAGATTCGCATCATTAGGATCCGGACATATCGTAATCGTAAGATCTTCTAAATCTGAATATTCGCCACTAGCACCTCCACTATCATATGAATTACTACCACAACCTATTTTTGTAATAAACACGTCCGATGTCACCCAACTTGAACTTTCCATAGAGCACATAGATCTTACATGCATATAGTATGAGGTCTCTGGCATCAAATTAGAAATACTTGCAGACAATCCACTACTAGATATACCTGAAGTAGGTGGCGTTATACTTTGTGTTACAGCATATTCATATCCATTTACTGGAGCATTAAAAGGTTCTTCCCAAGTAGCCTCTACCTGACTAGATCCTACATAACTCATCGTAAGATTTGCAGGTAATTGACAACTAGTATCTTCGGTACAAGAGACTCCTGCTGCCCAACCGGATCGCACTACAGATCCATCACTTCTGAAATGCAAGGTGATACAACCTGAAGGGTCTGTAGAGGTAAAAGGACCAGGAATACTCGTTCCTGTAAAACCACCTAAAGCATACGAATTGGACATACTTGTAGCGCCTCCAGGAAATAAAGGACTGTTAGTATCAGGGCCATTATGAATATAGAGTACATCATACCCTACTTCCACATTAAATGAGGAAAAAGTTAGTGTTAGATCAGTTTGACCTGGACTAGGGCAAATATTGATAATATTGCTTTCGTCATCTCCATAGTCATCAGCACTCCCTCCACTGTCATATGATAATCCTCCACAAGTTATTTTTGACTTAATCGGACCATAAGTAAGCCAACTGGAATTAGAGCCTGAGCAACGAGATCTCACATGAAAATAATATTCATTCCCTTCCTGTATTCCTGTGACATCCACACTTAGCTGAGCAGTAACTGCCCCACTACTTGGTGGCTCTTGCGTTTGATTAAAAGCCCATTCGTAACCATTAGTCGGTGCATTAGCAGGCGCTGTCCAACTCGCAGTTCCTGATGTAGCATCTACTACATCTATCGTGAGGCCTCGAGGAGGAGTACAGTTACTTAAAGTTCCTATCGTAGAATTTCTCCAAACACCTCTACCATAAGTAGCGACGTATATTTGATCTGTACTTTCTTTGATCTCCAATTCCCTTATCTCTACATTAGGCAGATCTACATTCATCAAAGTCCATTGAGGTGTAGATTGATTTTTGAAATAAATCCCTACGTCCATACCTACATAAATCGTTTCTTCCCCATCATCATGAATGGCAATACAATTCGCTGGAATATTAGGTAAGTTACCAGAAATGTTTGTCCAAGATCTTCCACCGTCAGTGGACTTATATACTTTGTTTCCATCTGTAAAATTGGAAGCTGAACCATAGATAGTTGTAGGACTAGTTTTAGAAATTTTCACCATTGACAATGAAGTCGGTGTACTTCGTTGTGTCCAAGTACTCCCTGCATTATCTGTTCCCCATAGTTCACTTCCACTTCCTGTATATATGTAGTTTGCATCAAGATTTGAAACCTCAAGTTTGGTCATATTAGATCCTGTAAACGACTCGCTTATCGTCGTCCAATTATTACCCTGATTTGTTGATTTATAGACCTGATCGTATCCGGCATAGACAGTATTTGCATTATCATGATCTAAAGCAATAGGTGTAACCCAAGCTCCATCTGGAAGACCATTAGCCACAAAAGACCAATTTGCACCACCATTACTTGATCTACTGATATTACCATTTTGAGATTCTCCATACATGATACTTCCATTTAATGGGCTCACGGCACAGTCCATCCCATCACCACCTAAGACATCATCCCAGTCTCCATTGGTATCTTTTCTTTTAGTCCCATTATCTTGCAATCCTGCAAGGACCCTTTCATTGGACTCAGCCACTCCAATTCTATACATCTGACTGATTACCATATCGCTGGTTCTATCAGTCCAGGCGTCTCCACCATTAGTCGTCTTATAGATTCCTCCGTCATTTCCTTCCCATAATGTATTTCCATCTTGAAACTCAAGCATGTGCTTATCTGCGTGTACTGTTTCGATCCCACTAGATCCTGCCCAATGAGACTTTATCGTCCAATTAGCACCTCCATCAGTAGACTTCCAATGATTAACCCCTCCGATATGGATTGTATTGGCATTATCTGGATCAGCTGCTATTACTAGGTCATACCAGCCTTGGCCTCCACTACCTGTCCCAGTATCACTGTAGGTAAGAATATTAGGAGAGTCAGACATCAAAGAAAATGATTCACCAGAATTCGTCGATCGATAGACTCCATTGTATCCTGAACTTCCATTAGCACCACTGCCATTTCCACTAGAGAGCACATAGAGATAACTACTATTTGCGGCTGTAGTGGCAATCGAAAGTCTACCGGAATTAGGTACTGTATATTTTAGAGTCCACGATGCTCCATTATTTGAAGACTTATAGATATCATCGCTCGTAGCTGCATAGAAAATATTAGTCGCTGCCGATGTATTCATTTCTATATCGTAGAAGCTACCAGATTGTACTTGATTCCAAGTCGCCCCTCCATTGGTAGTTCGATATATTCCTAGATTTGAAGCCAATAAAATTGTATTGCTATCATTGGGATCCATCACCATATTTCTAATCAGATTTGTACTACTCGTGTTCCATTGTAATCCAGTAGTATTCCATGTATCTCCACCATCTGTTGACTTAAGTACACCTATAGAGTAGTTATCTGAAGCATCACCATCACCGGTACCTATGTATACCGTATTGGGATTGTTATAGTCCACGATTACTGCGGATATTCCAATAGATCCTAAGAAGTCAGTTTTAGGTATCCAATTAGATCCGCCATCTGTAGATTTCCATAATCCTCCGCCAGCAGAACCTGTATATATGATATTGCTATTGGAAGGGTGAAAAGCCACACTCATAACCCTACCTGTCCCAGCATACCCACTCGTATTACTATTAGGCCCTAAACTTTCCCAAGGAGAAGACGCATCTCTCACATCTGCATGACCTTGATACGATCTAACGAAATGATCAAATTCCTGTAGCTGCTTTCCTGCTACTGGTATTTTGCCTTCCGCTTCTATTCGTTCTTCCCATTTGTATTCCCATCTTTTGAAAGGTTTGTAACCCTTTCCTTTCCTATCTTCCTTACCTTCCCAATACTTTTCAAAGTCTGCTTGGACCGCTCTAAATTCTTCAATGGTTATAACTTCACTGTAGTTCGTCCATGACTGGGCAGAAATACTAAAAATCAAGAAATAGGAAAGTAAAAAGAAGGAAAACTTATAGTACTTAGAGAAAATCATATAGCGGAATATTAATTATAACGTTAAGATTGCAATTTTCAATTAGAATATCCCTTACGCAATAGATTAATACTGATTTTATAAACAGCAAATGACAGATTAGTTTAATTCAAGACAGTTGTGCCTAATATATGGAGGTGCTGCACATCAATACATCCTTTATTACAAAGCATTTACGAGCACATCTCTCAGTGGATCATCATAATGACGAAAATCATCTGTAACTTGGAATGATGAAAGCTTATCTTTTAATTCATCGCTACCTATCAAGCCCATATTACGTTGGGCTATCAAGTAATAGAGATTTAGTATCAACTTATATTTCTTTCGAGAGATTTGTTGTTTCTCCCTAGTGTCAAGATTATGCTTTTCTGTATTTTTAATAATTTCTGCAAACTTCTTATCGCTTAACAATGCTCCATGATAGGCTGCAAAAAACCTATGCCACCGATACTTTAAAATTTTACTGATATAAGCACGCATAAAAATATTGCCTTTTATAATAGCCTCATTATTTTTATCTACTCTTGTAAGGCATCTGATATGATTAGAGATAAAACCTATAGCAGAATGAAAATTTCTCGTATTCTTCAGCTTAAATTTTGCTGCTTCGATCACGGATAGCGCTTCAGCAAAGCGGTTCATTTTTATGAGTACATTGATCAAATTATTTCTATAAATAATAGCATCCGGATGATCGTATTTAATTGACAGATATCCATACCTTCTTGCTTCTTCGTAGGATTCTTTCTGATCATGTAAGACCAACATATTGTCATAAAAATTCACCAATAATCTCTTAGAATAATTTTGACCATTTTTAAAAAAAACATCCAGTTCATTTAACAACAACTCCAATTCGTCTAATGCATTATATCGCAGACAAATAAATATATATCGAATAGCCGCCATATTTCTATTTAGTCCATCTAGGCCATCATTTCTAAAATTTTCAAGCAACCACTTACTCCATTGAATCGCTTCTTTCCTCACTGCTTCACCAGTCCCTATAATATCAAAGGTAGCCTGATGCATTTGTTCAAAAACCAATCGTGTTCTTTTATAATCAAATTGCCATTTTTCGATATAGTCATTTACTTTTTGGTATACCTGATATCGCATTCTTATCAATAGGTAATGTCTGTATTGAAGCAACATTTCATAAAAATACATGAAGTAATAATTACTAACCTTCATACTTTTAAGCAGCTTTAAAATTTCCTGATCAATATCTCCAGGTACATTATCTAATAGTATTGCTCTGAGGCTAAAATTTATTCGTTCTAGTTGAAGATCAACATCCTTCCTTGACAACTCTAATTGCATCCACTGTAATACTTTAGAATATTTACGTTTATCGATCGATGCATCAAAGCAAAACGTATCCTCACCAGCATTAATTTGTTGATACACATGATCCAATATCGACCTTCGTTCTTTGTCTACACTTTTAAATCGAGAATTGAGATATACAATTTCGTGTGGTAAAAGTTGACTACAATAATCTGAAAATTTCTTAAGCTTCTCCTTTGCCATAAAATGAATTTCTATGCTACTTTAATTTAAACAATGAACACCGATTATGATTTCAACAACTATATTCCTACCAATATAAACCATAGTATAAATCCTCATCTCATTCCAACTCCTTATCGAATAGACAATTATCAGTCTACTCCTTCCAAGATTTAAATCTACTCCTAATACATCCACATATATGTAGATCTCTTTACCCACGCAACAAAAATCAATTCCACCTCTATGTTATGTCTTCGCAATCATATTTCATATTGACATATGACAATATGAAAACACCTAAACAAGACGTCCATATATAAGGACTTATTAATATTTACTTGATTACAAAATACATAAACTATTTAATATCAACTAATTATGACTCAGATTAGCATAGCACGACTATTTAAATTTTTACGCGCATATATCACAAATAAGTAGTAAAACATTAAGAATAATCAATTACTAAATGACTCATGTTCATTATATCGTCAATTAGTCGACTAAATACTAATAGAAACAAAAATTACACTAAAGACCTATACTTCAAGTATTTACACATGTTATAATATCACCAACACAAAATATACACAGTAAAGTCCTCCCTACTAAAAGAGCATCAAAAATTCATAAATCATTATCTCATATGAATTTACATAACTTAGCTGAATACAAAATTCAATACATATTTTGAACAACTATACTAGGTTAAAAAATGAATTTAAATCGCTGAACAAGGGATTATTTAGAGGAGCACCGAGCCTCCTTATTACTAGTATAGTAGCATTATTTATCCTTACCGAAAATTTGTTAGGACAAGAAAATACAACGATGAAATTTCCGACCGAAAAGATTGCTAAACTATCTAATGGTGAACAAATGTTCTATTACAAAGTGGGACAAGGAGGGAGCAACATATTACTTATACATGGCTTAGGTAGTGACAAAAAGGCTTGGCTAAATATACTTCCAATGCTTACCGAAGACCACACCCTTTATGCAATTGATCTTCCTAAGTATCTAGACACAGATAGCACCGCTGGCATAGGAATGAAGAAATACGCAGAGGACCTTCTTTTATTCATGAATGAAATACGCATTGACAAAATGGTCGTATGCGGTCATTCGATGGGCGGTCAAGTAGCTATGCATTTCGCATTAGCCTATCCAGATCGCATACAAAAATTGATTCTTTTAGCACCAGCTGGATTAGAAACATTCAATAACAAAGAGAGAGCTTGGTTTGAAACATATATAACAAAAGATGTTCTTAAAAATCAAAGTAATGAACAAATCAAAAAGAATTTTGACATCAACTTCCATGGTGATACTATACCTGAAAGCGCATCATTCATGCTCAAAGAAAGGCTAGATCTAAAACTTGACAGCCTACGATATGGACGATACATCGACTATATCATTACATGTATACACAGTATGTTAAATGAGCCAGTACATCAAGAATTGTCAAAGATAAATACACCTACCCTAGTCGTTTTTGGTAAAGAAGATAAGCTTATTCCTAATGCAATTCTACATTCCACCTTAGATGTAGAAGATATTATAATACAAGCTAATCTAATACCTAATTCGACTAGTATAATATTAGATCGTGCTGGACATTTTGTCCAATGGGATCTAAACCAATTATTGTCAGATAAAATAAAACAGTTTATTAAACCAATTTAAAACCTAATAGAAATGAAAAACCTTTTATTACTCTTGTTTAATGTTGTGATGATATCCTTTGCAGGTGCTCAGATTACCGGCAAAGTCACTAACTTAGATAGCAACGAACCGTTGATAGGTGCAGCTATATTAGATGTCAGTTCAGGCAAAGGTACTGTCACCGACATCAATGGAATGTACACTTTAAATGTGGAGGACGGCGAACACAATATCAAAGTCTCTTATGTAGGATTTACAGATATCACACGCAGCGTAAGTGTCAATGGACCTACTGTTGTAAATTTTGAGTTAAATGCTGGATTCTTACTTAATGAAAACATTGTCATATCGGCATCAAAACGTGCTGAGAAATTAACAGAAAGTCCTGCCACAATCGAAGTGATTACGGCGGCCGAAATAGATGCATATGCTGGTAATGCTTCTGAGTTATTAGCCAGGCAAAAAGGAGTAGATTACTTCAGAGCTGGGATAGCTGGACCAGCCTTTAATGTTCGTGGATTTAATTCAAACTTCAATTCTAAAAACTTACAAGTTACTGATGGTCGGTTTTCTAACCTAATCGCTACAGGATTGCCTTTTGGAGGATTAGATCCAGTGATCCAAGATGATATAGAAAGGATCGAGGTAATCTTAGGACCTAACTCAACTTTATATGGACCTAATGCCCATAATGGATTATTAAACACGATCACAAAAGATCCAAGAAGACATCAAGGATTGACCGTTTCTTTGACTCCAGGTGTATCAGGTGATGGAGATGCTTACTACGGAGGAAGAGTAAGATATGCTCAGGCCGTGAATGACAAATTTGCTTTTAAAGTAAACGCAGGATATACAAAGGCTACAGAATTTGAATACGCAGATTCTGTATTCATCAATCGCGATGGAGTGGATGGCGCAGAAGGATATGAAGAATTAGAATTGGATAGGGATGTTGAATTTTTGAAAGCAAATGCACAAATGATATATTCGACTGATAATGGATGGGATATTTCACTTGGTGCAGGACATAGTAATAGTAGCTTCCTTTCTGCAACCAATGTAGGACGGAATCAAATCAAAGATTGGAAGATTAATTACTACCAACTAAAAGTAAATAATGACAATTGGTTTGCTCAAGTGTACTACACAGATTCTAAAACTGATAGTACTTATTCAATAGACGAAAGAACGAAGCAATATTACCGCTTACTCGACAGTGGCTCTTCTGAAGCGGAAGCACGAGGGCCATTATCATATAGCTCAGGCGCACTCTTTGTAGACAACTCAAGCCGTCTCAATGGTGAAATCCAATACAATAATCAATTCGGCGATCTACAATTGATTACTGGAGTTCAATACCAAAGTGATTTGGCTAATTCTGAAGGAACATATCTTTTAGATGGAGGACCAGGAGGAGATGGCATTAGTGTTAGACAATTAGGTGGGTATGCTCATTTGCGTTATGACATCAATAAACAATGGAGAGCCATCGCTGCTACAAGGTATGACGATCACGAAATATATGGAACAAACATCGTTCCTAAGGTGGGTCTATTACGCGTAGGTGACATGGGAACATGGAGACTGACGTACGGTCAAGGGATCGCCGCTCCAACTATTCTTAATCTATATGGCAACTTGTTTTCAGGACTAATACTGGGAAATGCAGAAGGGTTTACGTTAGCCGATGGCACAAAAGTAGAACAGCAAAAAGTAGAAAAACTATCCACTATCGAATTAGGATATCGAGGAAGAACGAGCAACAGTAAATTATTTTTTGACGTCAATGGATACTACAACATCAACAAAGACTTCTTAAGTCCAGTTACTGTGGTAGGTGTAACTACACATAGAGGCGACACTCCAATAGAAGAAGTACAATCAGGCTTCGGTGCTTTTGGGGGACTAGTAGCTACCTATGTTAATTTTGGACAAGTCAATACTTATGGAGCTGACTTTGGATTGAACTATTACTTCAATGACAACTGGAATGCATCTTTAAACTATTCATTCTTTGATTATAGTGTAGATGAAGATGATCCAGAAAACGACTTCAATAAAGATGGTAAAGTAAATTTCCTAGACATATTAGTTAATGCACCATCGCATAAAGGTGGATTAGGAATCAACTATACGGATAGCAAATGGAAAGCAGGAATCTTTGCGCGATGGGTAGAAAGCTACAATTACTTCTCTAGCTTCCAGATCGCCTCTGAGACTATAGAAGGAGAAACGTATCGTGGACAGCCTATAGTCGAAAACGCTCGTAGTGGAGATAGTTACAATTATGGACCACTTGGTGGATTTGTAACCTTTGACCTAAATCTAGCATACACTGTCAATGATAAAATAATGATAGGTGCATCAGCAACAAATATGTTGAATACTGAATTGAGAGAATTCACTGCTTCTGCTCCGACTAAAGGATTGTATACAGTTCTACTTAGATATCACTTTGACCCTCGTAAATAAACAATCATTTTTATTTGCTACCAAAAAACATCTATAGCAAAATACAAAATTATCATACTTTTTTTGAGAGATCCCTAATAGTAGCAATGTTACTGTTTGGGGTCTTTTATTTTATTAGCAGACTAACTCCTAAGAAAGCAAATCAATATACCACTAGACTTATACACACCCAACAACTTAGTATAAGTGATTTTCCTGCTTGACCTTGTCGCATATAATCATTCTAATTTTAAAGTAGCATTTCAGAGATGAAACTACCTCTCCCCATCGTTTGTTAAGAATTATTCGAAACTGTATTAGACGGACGAGAATGTGTTAGATAAAAGTATTCTTCTATTAATTATCTAAACACCATTCTTTTTTGTATAATATAGAGCCAGACTAATTTAAAATATATGACAGCAGAAATAATAACAAAAATATTCTTCCTCATCGCAGTTATAGATCCACTCGGGTCTGTTCCTGTATATCTCGAAGCCACAAAACAATTAAACGATAAGCATAAGAAGAAGGTGGCAATTAGAGCCTCATACATTGCTTTTCTTATTCTTCTCTTCTTTATTGTCGTAGGTCAAATTATACTAGAGGGTATGAATGTCACATTAGATGCATTTCAAATTTCTGGAGGGGTCATTCTTTTTCTTTTTGCCTTAACGATGATATTTGGTGAAGGAAAACCGGAATCTGAAAAACATATGATTACAGACTATAAGCATGTGACTATTTTCCCAGTAGCCATACCATCCATAGCTTCTCCAGGAGCAATTATGGCTGTAGTATTATTAACTGACAATAATGTATATACGCTGCAACAGCAAGCTATTACTACTGCCTTGGTTGCTGTAGTCGTTGTACTTACCATGTCCATCTTACTCGCAGCCAGTCATGTACAAAACAAAATAGGTGAATACGGTATTACCGTTATTAGTAAGGTAATGGGCTTAATACTCGCATCCTATGCTGTACAAAGTATACTTACTGGACTTAAGGACTTTTTTATGGTGGCCAACTAAGTGCTATATGATACTACTATACGATTAGAAACTAAGGTCAGAATGACGAGACACTTTTTATAGAATAATAAAACACATCTTACAATTATTATTCTGATCCATCAGAGACTTATCTACTAAGCGAGGTATAAGTATGCAAAATTTCTTCTATATAATATTCAAAAGACCTATATTCACCGACTTATAGATAATAATTAAATACCATATGTCTAGCAAAAAACCAAGTCGACAAGAAAGAAGAGCTGCCGAGAGAAAGCTTAAAAAGGTAGAATCGGTAGCTCAAACCTCAGCGGAGAAGTCTCAAAACAAAACTACTTCAACTTCAAAATGGTACTTAGGACTTATAGCCATAGTCATTACATTTATTTGTTTTAGCAATGTCGGTGGCCTAGAATTTGTCAATTGGGATGACGACAAAAACTTCTATGAAAACCCTGCCGTAGTGAATTTCAATATGGGTGATTTTTCGGCATTGACATCTGATATCTTTACCTCTCATGTAATTGGCAATTATAATCCACTCACCATATTTTCATTTGCAATGGATAAGGTTATGTTTGGATTAGACAATCCTGGCGCTTGGCATTGGGAGAATCTCCTCTTTCATCTTCTATGTGTGTTCCTTGTATACCGTATCTGCCTACTACTTGGCCTGACCTGGAGAGGTAGCCTTTTTGCGGCTATCCTATTTGGTATACACCCTATGCGAGTAGAGTCTGTTACTTGGGTGACAGAGCGAAAAGATGTATTGTTTGGATTCTTTTTCTTGTGGGCACTTTACATCTATGTACGCAGCAAAATAAACCCTAAAAAACTAGACGTCTTATGGATAACAATACTCATGATACTGTCCTGTCTAGCCAAGATTCAAGCAGTGGCCCTACCCTTAACTTTGCTTGCGGTAGACTATTACATGGACAAAAACATTAGCTTTAAAAACATATTAGCTAAAGCGCATTATTTTATCATCTCTTTAGCTACTGGAATCGTCGGCATTTCCTTTCTAAAAGCACAAGGATCGATCGAGAGTGCTGATAACTTCTCTTTTTTCCAAAGGTTATTTATTGGTGCATACTCATTTATAGTGTATTGTGTGAAGCTTATCATACCGTATGAGCTATCACCTTTATACCCTTATCCATCTACGCTGCCTTGGTATATATATGCAAGTATGATTGCATTGCCAATAGTACTATTCACTCTATGGAAAGCACACCAGAAGGGCAAAAAACATATTGTATTTGGTTTAGGAGTATTTATTGTAAACATCATTTTCCTATTACAAATATTAGGTGCAGGTCAAGGTTTCTTAGCGGATAGATTTAGCTACATACCCTATCTTGGACTGTTCTTTATCATCGGTTATTATTTTGACCAATTTACGGTAGACAATCATAAAGGTAGAAGTAGCGCATTCGCTATCGGTGGGTTATTTGTCATCAGTATGGGAGTTATGACATTTAATCAAAATAAGATCTGGCAGAATAGTGGTACCATGTGGAGTCACGTACTCAAATACTACAAAAAAACAGATCTCCCCTACGGCAATAGAGCTAACTACTATAGAGATGCTAAGAAATACGATCTTGCATTAGCAGATTATGATAATGCTATTCGACTCAAGCCAAACAATCCAGAAGCACTAAATAGTAGAGGTAGATTATACTTCAACAGAGGTGGAGCAGAGAATCTACAACTCGCAGCATCAGATTACAATGCTTCTATACAAAAGAAACTATTACTCCCTAAAACGCCAGATCGTGATGAATCACTTGGCGAGTACTATGTAAATCTAGGCGCCACTTATGCCATGCTCGGTAAAAAAAGAGAGGCCATTGCAGAATTTGATAGAGGATTAGCACTGAAGCCTGACCACCAAACTGGTTATCTTAATAGATCAGTAATCTATAATCAACTAGGAGACTTTCCTAACGCTCTTAAAGATATAGAGTCTTATTTTAAATTTAATCCTTACAATGCTGATCTATGGTATGAATCAGCAAGGCTTAAACGTGCTATGAATAGGTTACCTGAAGCGGTTAAGGATTATTCTGAAGCAATCAGGCTCAACGGAAAGAAAGGTATTTTTTACTATGAAAGGTCGAGAACAGAGAGCCAACTCAATCAACTAGATGCCGCTAAACAAGATTTGGCTAAAGCTATCCAGTTAGGCTATGATAAGATTGATCCTGAGTATAGAGCTAAAATGGGTATGTAGACCAAGACGATTAAGCTTAAGTATGAAGGCTAAAGATAAGTCTAGGTCTAAATTTAAAAAACCAAACTAGGCCTAGAGTAAGTTTCACACTAAGGTCTGAACTCTTAATGCTACTCTTGTCGACACAGCACATCATTTCTTATTAAAATATTAGATCAAAAGCTGTAATTTCGCCCTATGATTATCAGCTTAGAGATACAGAATTACGCCATTATAGAAGAGCTTCATGTCAACCTAGACAAAGGACTCAACATCATCACCGGAGAGACTGGTGCAGGTAAGAGTATTCTATTGGGTGCATTGGGTCTTATTATGGGTAAGCGTGCAGATACTAAAGTACTCTACCACCAAGATCGAAAGTGTATTGTAGAAGCTAGATTCGATGTAAAAAGCTATGATCTCAAAGGGTATTTTGAAGCCAATGACCTTGACTACGAAACAGAATTAATTATACGTAGAGAGATATCACCGGCAGGAAAATCTCGAGCATTTGTCAATGATACACCCGTCACATTATCCATTTTACAAGAGCTCACAAAGTCTCTCGTAGATATGCATCAGCAGTTTGATACATTAGACATCCATAGTGCTAAATGGCAGATGGAAGTATTAGATAGCCTAGGAGGAAATGCTAAACTACTCGCTTCCTATCAGACTGAATATAAAGAATATAAGGCCGCTGAGAAGCGACTCAAATCACTGGAAGAAGCTGCGGCTAATGCCCTCAAAGAACTAGACTATATTACTTTCCAATTTACCGAGTTAGATGAAGCAGCTCTCGAATATGATGAACAGGAATCTAAAGAGCAATTACTAAATAGACTCGCAGGAACAGAAGATATCCAGCGTGTAGCGAGCAGCGCTCACTTTGCTATTGATGAATCTGAGCAATCAATAGTCAATCAATTACAATCTATATCTCAAGATCTAGACAATATCAAAGAGCTAGACCCTAAGCTATCTGAAAGTTATGAGCGTGTGCTCTCTAGCCTCGAAGAACTTAGAGATGTAGCAGCCGTACTTCAAGATGTAAACGAAAGCGTAGAGCATGATCCTAATCTTGCTCAAGAGACTCAAGATAGACTTGACCTTATATATCGTTTACAAAAAAAGCATCAAGTACTCACTATTGAAGAGTTACTCACGATACAGACTGATCTTCATACTAAAATCAGTTCGCAACAGAAGATGGATGGAGAGATCAATGAGATCGCTTCCAAAATGCATACTCTAGAAAAGAGCTTAAAGGCAACTGCTGCCAAACTATCTACTAAGCGGAAGAAAACGGCAAAATCATTTGCGAAAGATGTAGAAAATTCACTCGCTACCCTATCTATGGAGCATGCTAAGATAGAAGCTAGACTTAGCGATTCTGACCAACTAACATCCACTGGACTAGACAAAGTAGAATACTATTTCTCAGCGAACAAAGGGGGCACTCTAGGCGCTCTTAAAAATGTAGCTTCCGGTGGAGAAATTAGTAGACTGACTTTAGTAATCAAATCTCTTGTGGCTTCCTCAATGGCATTACCCACGCTGATATTTGATGAAATAGATACTGGAGTATCAGGAGAGGTAGCTAACCGAATGGCAGAAATCATCAGTAAATTAGCGGAAAAACATCAAGTCATGAGTATCACTCATAGTCCTCAGATTGCAGCCAAAGCCAATCATCATTACTTTGTATATAAGCATGAGACAGATACCCGCACAATTACTAATATCAAATTACTCACAGCAGACGATCGTATAATAGAGATTGCTAAAATGCTGAGTGGAAACCCTCCAAGTGAAGCTGCCGTAGCTAATGCGAAAGAGCTAATTGGTAAATAGTAATCGCTCTATTAAAAGATCAAGGTCTCCTGCCTAGTTCGATATATCATTACGCCTTAACCATAGATCAGTAGAATAATTCTTTAGTTCTTAGAATAAAAAAACCTCTCTAAATCCTTTTGAAAAACTTAGAGAGGCTATTGTATCTTAAACCTAGATTTATTATCGAATTGCTATTTCAATTCCAATACATCTGGCTCCATTCCCATACTGCTAAATCCACCGTCGTGTAATAGATTCTGCATAGTTACCATTCTAGTAAGATCTGAAAATAATGTAACACAGTAATCTGCACATGCCTGACTAGATGCATTACCTAGTGGTGACATCGTATCAGAGTAACTGTAGAAATCACTAAAACCTTTCACTCCACTACCAGCAGTAGTCATAGTTGGTGACTGAGATATCGTATTGACCCTTACTTTAGCTTTTTTACCCCAATGGTAACCGAAGCTACGTGCAAAACTCTCAAGCAATGCTTTAGATTCTGCCATTTCACTATAGTCAGGGAATACACGTTGTGCAGCCATATAACTAAGAGCAACTATAGATCCCCAATCTTTCATAGCGTCGTGCTTCATTGCTACTTGCATCACTTTATGAAACGAAATCGCTGATATATCGAATGTCTTGAGCATCCAATCGTGATTAAGATCTGTATATTCTTTCTTTTTACGCACATTGATCGACATACCGATAGAGTGCAATATGAAATCAAGCTTACCGCCTAATATCTCTTGACTTTTTACGATCAGGTTATCTAGATCTTCCATACTAGTGGCATCTGCAGGTATTACCTCCGCACCAATAATATCAGCTAACTCTTGTATTCCGCCCATACGTAAGGCTACTGGAGCATTTGTCAATACGATCTTTGCGCCTTGTTCATGGCACTTCAATGCTGTTTGCCATGCTATAGACTTCTCATCTAGAGCTCCAAATATGATTCCTACTTTTCCTTCTAATAGTCCGTTTGCCATTTTTCTTGATTTGATTTTTTTAGATATAAGTAATTATCTTGTGTCAAAGATAATCTTTTTGCAAATAGGCGAATAAATGCGGATAATTAATTGTCTAATATCTCGTTTGAGTACTATATCACTTACTTAAGACATATGCGTTTATTCGTCCACTTTTCATTTGTATCATTTCTTCTCCTCTTATCCAACGCCCATACTCAAGCTCAAAGTGTAGATTCTTTGGCTTTTGTAGAAGGTATCACTATCTTATTTGACAGTGCCGAAGATCAACTTACTGATGATGACAAGGCTAAGATAGACCGCCTCACGCAATATGACAACAGTACCCATACATTATATAGAATCGAAGGCCATACTGATGATATAGGAAGCATAGAATACAATACTGATCTCGCTCAGCGAAGAGCCAACAGTGTCAAGCGCTATCTCACCGAGACAAAGCTTATAGATACGTCTTATATATTTACCAACGCCTATGGAGAGTTAAAGCCCGCAAAAAGCAATCTAGATCATAATAGCCGAAAATACAATCGTCGTGTAGACCTTAGTATCTACACACAACTAGCCATGCGTAGAATAAATGGAGTTGTAAAATTTGACAGTTTGGATACAACAACTATTGCTAAGGTAATAGTAAAAGGTAAAAATTTCAGTGATTCTACTTTCACACAAAGTAATGGCAGTTGGTCTCTATTAGCTCCAGACAGTGTATTTGTCAAATTAGATATCTCTGCGCCTGATTACTTCTTTTCTACTAAGAGAATTAAAGTAACTCAAGCCTTGGACCAGCGGAAGATAGCAATAGAACTCCCTAAGCTAGATGTAGGAAAAGTGTATGACATGCCAGACTTTTACTTCAGGAGTAACTCCCCCAGATTACTTCCATCCTCTGTACCTACACTCAAACTGCTATACGCAACCATGGCCTCTAGCGATGTCTGTATTCATATCAAAGGGCATGTCAATCACCCAAATGCACCACCTGTACCTGAGTCACACAGCTACTACAAATTATCCCAAGCCAGAGCAAAGACAGTGTACGAATACTTAGCAATAAATGGAATAAAAAAAGATCGTATGCAACATACTGGATATGGCAATTGGAAAATGGTCCATCCACATGCGAAAAAGGAATCAGAAATGATTAAAAATAGAAGGGTTGAAATTGAAATCATCAAGTGCCATTAACAAAGAAATTATCATCCAATCCTAGAATATCAAATGTCAGATATTACCCTTTTCAAAAAGCAACAATAAGTCCTAGACACTTTATTTGAAATATAAATCGAGTTGAAGTTCTAACAGTTATTGAATATTTTTCAATAGCTTGGCTTTCGCATACGTATTATATACGTCATCAATACCATGATCGACATAGTAACGATAGACAACTAAACGAGGTATGTGAAATCAGTTCAACTAACTGTTTTTTTTTAAAACTTTGGCTATCTGCTCTTGCGAAAAACACGCTGTCAATCTGAGTCACTGGACCAATATAAACCCTGAAAGTGGTGTATCTTCAGGTGCTACATCTGAAACTGTACATCTTACAACAGATGCAGAGGTAGAAATACATAGTAGTGACACCAAGATAAAACGAATAAACATTAATACATCTTTATGTGTATTAATTAGCATATAACCTTCACAATAAATTCTTAGATGAAAAAAATTACAATACTGCTGATCGCATTTCTTTGCATTAATGCTATTCAGGCACAAGACAAAAAGGATAAGGATAAAGACAAGAAAGAAGAAAAGAAAACCTACGAAGACATCATCACAAAAGATGCCTTATCTTCTGTGGGCTTATGGTCAACTCATAAGGTCGAAGATAAACATTACTTTGAAATTCCTGATGTATTATTAGAACAAGAGATTTTAGTCGTTAGTCGTATCTCTGGTTTTGTTAAAGGTCTCAACTTTGGTGGAGCAGGAGTAAGATCGAAGCCACAACAAGTGATCAGATGGCAGAAAATGGATAATAAGATACTCCTCAGAGCAGTGTCATATAATAGTGTCGCAAGCTTCGAAGATCCTATTTATGAATCAGTTCGAAACAACAACTTTGAACCTATCATTATGATGTTTGATATTGCAGTAGAAGGTAAGGAAACTTCTGTGATCGAAATAGGTGATTTATTTACCTCTGACATACCGATGATAAGCGCTGTAAGTGCTAAACAGAAAAAAGATTTTGGTATCAAAGGCGTAGATTCTAAAAGAAGTTTTGTTAAGTCCATGAAATCATTTCCTGAGAACGTAGAAGTAAGACATGTACTTACCTATAAAGGTGGAAAGGATTTACCAGACAATCAGATAACAGGAACGATGTCTGTAGAGATGAATCAATCCTTCATAGTACTACCGGCAGATCCAATGGAACCGAGATACTACGATGATCGTGTTGGATATTTCTCTGTACGCCAAACTGATTATAGTTCTGATGACCAACGCGCTTCTACACGTAGATTTATTACGAAATGGAGACTAGAACCCAAAGATCCAGAAGCCTATGCAAGAGGTGAATTAGTAGAACCAATAAAGCCAATCATCTATTATATAGATCCAGCTACTCCTACACAGTGGGTACCATATCTCAAAGCAGGAGTCAACGATTGGCAGAAAGCATTTGAGGTGGCAGGATTTAAAAATGCGATCATGGCCAAAGAGGCTCCATCCAAAGAGGAAGATCCGGATTGGTCACCAGAAGACACACGGTTTTCGGTAATCAGATATGTATCTACGGATATACAAAATGCAAT
>CALKJD010000107.1 GCA_937995755.1 uncultured Saprospiraceae bacterium
TGGCACCTTTACGAAAATGACCTTGTGCATGTCGTGAGTATGTTTGAAGGGAGAGTACTATTGAAGCAAGATGATAATTTTGATATGAATTGCAGTCCAGAAGGACAATGGAATTCAGTTTTTGTAGAACATGAAGACGGGTCTGTTATGATTTATGGACACCTTAAATCTGGTAGTTTGACTACAAAGCAAATTGGTGAAACCGTAGAAAAGGGAGAGTATCTTGGGGTAGTTGCAAGTTCAGGGTTTTCAGATGGACCTCATCTACATATTGAATACTATGATGAAGATGTCAATTTACTTGATCCATTTGAAGGTGATTGTAATTCGCTTAATTCCAATTCATTATGGGAGTCACAACCTGTACATACCAATCCAAAGATCAATGCAGTATTAACTCATAATTCGCAGCCCAGAGTTGATTGTGGATTATCGAACGAAGTGTCAGATCTATCAAATAGTTTTCAACCTAATGATGAAATATTTGCAGGCGTTTACATTACCGATTATCAAGCAGGAGATGTTATTGTGACCGAAGTCTATGGACCGGACAATAATTTTTATGGTGGATTTAATTCTTTCAATAATAATGAGTCTTTTAATTGGTTTTGGAATTCTGCACAACTTACCTTAACGGATGTACATCCCAAAGGAACATGGAGGATTGTGAGTGAGTTAAGAGGTGAGACTGTGACTCATACCTTTGAGTTTGGTGATGACTTAAGTAGTGTAAATGATCAGAATAATAGTCAAGTTTCAATCTATCCTAACCCAAGTTATCGAGTACTAAATATAGTGAGCGAAGAATCAATCATTGGGTCTCACTATGAGTTATACGATAGTAATGGCAAATCTGTAAAGAATGGAATATTAAAGAGCCATCAATTAGCGACAGATGAATTGGTCACGGGTCTTTACTTTCTTATTATAGTCAATGATAACACATCCATAGCTCCCATGAAGTTTTTTAAAATTTAGAAGCTTGTATTGGCTTGTTGTTTAGAATGTTAATTTAATTAGATTTGACATGTTTTATCTTTTTCAAAAACTGAAATTATATGAAAGTAACACTTAACTCAACTGATCTCAAAACATTCCATGGGTCTAATGCTAATGAGCAAACTATTACGTTAGGAAATGGTAATGCTGTAGGACCAATGGAGGGTGTTTTGCTTTCTGCCGCCGGTTGTAGTACAATTGATATTGTGATGATATTGGAGAGAATGCGTCAGAAGCTTGAGTCTATTGAAGTAGAAGTAGAAGGTACAAGAGCAGAAGAGATTCCTCGTGTATTTACTCATATACATTTGCATTATATTCTTAAGGGAAAACTTAAGGAAAAGAAGGTGAAAGAAGCAGTGGATCTATCTATTAATAAGTATTGCTCTGTAGTGTTGATGTTGGCTAATTCAGTAGAGATTACATCTTCGTATGAGATTGTGGAGTAGAAGTTTTCTTCTTCATATTCATTCGATCGCAAAGGAGAAATCTAATATTGCGGATAGAAATATTTACTTAACTACATCTCGTTCTAAATAAGGATAAATGACCTTGCTCAGGTACAAACCTGTCGGAGGAGCTTGCTTGTGAAAAGGAAAATCAAATTCTTTCTGATTACTTACCACTTCTGTAAAGTCTACAAGGGACAATTCTCCCTTACCAATGTCTATTAAGCGAGCCACGATGTTTCGAATCATTGCTCGTAGAAATCTATTCGCGGTGATAGAAAATAACATCCGCCTTCCCTCGTGAGTCACTTCTAATGATACTGCTTGCACATTACACCTTGTGTGTTTATAGATGTCTGGACCTTTGCATAAGGATCGAAAGTCTACCGTGTTTTGTAGCACTTTAATAGCTTCTTGCATAGCATCGACATCTAGATTTGATACTTTGAAGTACGTACTAGTATCTTTGAGTTGCGGAATCTTATCGAAGTGCATATAGTATTCATAGCTACGAGCTATAGCATCAGTCTGTGCATTACAATATGGATCTTCCATGGGAATGATATCGTAGATAGCGATATCGTCAGGAAGAATATGATTGAGTCTTTCTACAGCGTCATAATCTAAATCGTCTGGGATATTAGCATGTACAAAGTACTGGCTCGCATGAACGCCAGCATCTGTCCGACCGCAGCCATGGATGATGGTTTTGGTCTTGAGCATCTTAGAGAGTAAATCTTCTATAGTCGCCTGTACACTTCGCTCCTTGGCCTGTCGCTGCCAACCTCTGTACTTGGTTCCTTGATACGCTAGATGGATAAATTGTCTCATGTGGTCGCAAGCTAATGAAGTGCTGCGAAGATTCCAATTATAGAAGCTTGAGAAAGTTTAAATGAAAAGACCTCGAATGTTTTTACACTTCCGAGGTCTTTATTGTCGATTAAGATTTCTGTTAGTATATGACGGTGACATCACCTGCTACTGCTTGATTTTCTAATCCAGGAATAGCTACGTTCATATAATATACATACACGCCAGGTACTACATTTTGCCCTTTGTAAGTACCATCCCATCCAAAGCTTTGATCATTGAGTGGGAAGTTTTTAGCTGAATAGACGAGTGATCCCCATCTATCATAAATGTAAAATTCAATCACTTCTAGATCTTCCAAATTGGTCTGAGGGAATAATATTGCATTACCAGATGTTGAATTTGGATTGATAATATTAGGTACATGTATGTCAACGGTGATATCTACATTTACTCTAATCGTAGTGCTCACTTCGCAGCCATAAATGTCAAGTAGCGTGACAAGGTATGTTTGGCCTTGTGTCACATTCTCAACATCTATTTCAAAACAAGAATTACAAGCTCCTTCTATTTCTGGAGACCAAGTTATACTTTCGATTTCATCTAGATCTAAATTAGTTTCTATGACAAGAGTAGTGTCGTTTCCGTAGTCTAGATCAATAAGTGCAGTTGGACTTTCAAAAATCACTTCTTCGACGTCTGTAATTTCAAATTCAGCTAAGTACAAGCAACCTAAAGCATCCGTGATAAGTACTTGGTACGGTGCAGGTTCAAGATTAGTAAATACACCAGTATCATTTGTCAAGTCTCCAATTGAATACTGGAATGGAGGTGTACCACCACTTAGAACGGTTAAACTCACATCTCCTGTTTCATCTCCAAAACACATCGGTTGACGAAGATCTATATCTACCTCTGATACTTTATCGTCGATTGATAGGACTTCGATAGAGTCTGTCGCAGCACATCCTGTTATAGGATTAGTAGCTGTAAAGTAGTATACACCGACAGAGGTTACTATAGCCATTTCTTCTTCTTCTCCACTAGATATCGCTCCGGTATTAGTGGTCCATAATATATCGGCATTACCATCTAGAGTTGCGGATATCGCTACTGTAGTTTCATCACATGGGAGTAATATATCATCAGCTGCCATTACCATTGGAGCTTCTATATTTTCGGCTACATAGATACTGTCATCATTTTGACACCCATTGACCACATCTATAAGTTCGAGATAATACCAACCTGAAGCACTTACTGTTACTTGCTCATTACTTCCTAATGATGTGCCACTTGCATCGGTCCATTCATAAGTGATGTCAGGACTACTTTGTGAGTTGGTTGCATCTAATACAACGGCGTCAACAATACATGTGATTTCTTCAGGATCCTCAATTGATATCAACGGATATTGCTTATTATCAGTAATGTCGATGGATGAAGTATTTGAACAGAACGTAAGTGTATCAGTAGCTAATAATACAACCGTAGTACCATTTTCAATATTGATGGATAAGGCTTCTATCACATTAGTCGTTGTAGTCCAAGTATAACTTACATTTGGTTCATTAGCGGATGTCAAAGTAACTTGACCCACTTCACAATCGATAATGATTCCTGGATTAGGGAATATTTGTGCTGAAGGATCGCTTATGTTGGTAGTTACCGTTACATTCTCAGATACGGAACAATCAAAGTCAGCATCAAACACTTCTAATGTGAATATGCCTTCTTCCATTGTAATATATTGAGGCTCGGTAGATAGTACATCACCATTCTCATTGGTCCATTCATAGGTAAATGATGGTCCTACGGAAGTGGAAACTCCTCCAAGGGTAACGCTTGTTTCTAGACAGTTGATCTCTCCATCAGGTCCAGCATCTGCAATAGCACTACAAGAACAATTAGGTTTCATTACAGTGATAGTTGTATCACACATCGAATCTGTGTCTAATAAGTAGATCTGTATCACATCATTAGTATCTATTTCATTGATAGCATAGTTGATACCACCCACTGATTCTACTGGGTAAGTGCTACAAGTAACTTCGTTAGCTGTAGAGCTAAAGGTTACATCGTAAGTATCTTTGTCTTCTCCACAGACAGCAACGATGTTTTCCAATGTAGGAGTAGGTTTAGCAATTACAATAAAGTTAGTCGCTGCAGTACATCCATTATCATCGGTTACTATCAGTGTATAAGATCCTGGATTAGAGATGCTAATTGATTTAGTAATATCTCCATTAGTCCATTGGTAAGCCGGATAGTTATTGATGGAAGTAAGTGTCGCCTCTTCTCCGAAGCAAATACTTTCTGGACCATCAATGATAGGTTCTGGTAATGGATTTACCACTACAGTAACCTCACCAATACCATTACACGTACCTTGACTAACTTCTACAGAATAAGTACCAGATTCAGTTACTTCGATAGTCTGTGTCATCTCTCCAGTATTCCAAAGCCAACTGTCAAAAGCGGCACCGGCATCAAGTATCGTAGATTCGTTTTGGCATATTTCTAAGTCACCAATGATTGATGGGCTTAGAGATTCATCCTCTGTAATCATTGTTGAAGAACTACCTGTACATCCATTGATATCAGTTACTTCTAATGTTACTATTGATTCTTGATTGAACTGAATAGTTTGAGTATTCTCACCAGTACTCCATTCCCAAGCGACATATTGACTACCACCATCTAGGGTAGTAGTACCTCCTGGACAGAACGATGCACTACCACCAATCGTAGGTTCCACGTCAGGATATTGGAATACATTGATAGAAGCACTTCCTTCACATCCATTGCTATCAGTAACGGTAACCATATACTGTCCAATAGTAGAAATGTTAATCGTTGCTTGATCGCTTCCTGTAGACCAATTGTAAGTGACATAAGTTTCGTTAAGTCCTAATTCTGTACTACCATCAAGGCAGAAATTTGGATCGCCGCTAATCTCTGGAGTAGGTAGTGGTACTTCCATTACCTCTATAGATGAAGAACTAGTACATCCATTGATATCTGTTACCGTTACAGTATATATTCCTGCATCAGATATGAATATAGATTGGAGGTTAGTCCCAGTTGACCAATTGTACATTTCATAGTTAGCAGTTACACTCAATGTACTCAGCGCGTCTACGCATATTGTTTCTTCACCGTCTATCTCTGGTGTTGGCAATGGATTAACTATTACATCTACCTCTCCAGATCCACTACAAGTTCCTTGCGTAACGAATAGGGTATATGTTCCAGATTCTTCTACTTCTATTGTTTGCGTTTCTTCGCCTGTGCTCCACATCCATGTATCGAATGCAGCACCACCGTCTAGTACAGTGGACTCACCCTCACAGATATCTAGGTCGCCTAAGATAGCTGGAGAAAGCGAAGGTTGTTCTGTTACCATAATGGCTGAAGTTCCTGTACATCCATTGAGGTCTGTAACTTGTAATGTTACTAATGTTTCTTGTGCATATTGAATGGTTTGAGTTATCTCACCAGTACTCCATTCCCAAGCTACATATTGTGATCCTCCATCGAGTGTTGTGTTTCCTCCAGGGCAGTAAGTCGTACTTCCTCCAATATTGGGATTGACTGCCGGATACATAAATACATTGATTGCAGTATTACCAGAACATCCATTTACATCGGTAACCGTAACAGTATATTGACCAGTCATATTTACATCTATAGTGGCATCAGAACTACCTGTTGACCATTCGTAGGTAACATATGCTTCCGATAGACTTAGTGTTGTACTTCCATCTGGACAGAAGTTAGGATCACCATCTATTTGGGGTGTAGGTAGTGGTACTTCTAATACTTCAAATGATGTTGAATTAGTACATCCATTTCCATCTGTAACTGTAAGACTATAAGTACCTGGATCAGATACTATTATCGATTCTAAATTTGAATTGGTAGACCATGTATAGTTATTGTAACTACCTAAGACAGTAAGCGTACCAACATCTCCAGCACAAATATTTGCTGGGCCATCTATTTCTGGCGTCGGTAATGCGTTTACGATTACATCCACTTCTCCTGATCCGCTACATGTCCCTTGAGTTACGAATACAGAATAAGTCCCAGCATCAGTTACTTCTATAGTTTGAGTTTCTTCGCCAGTACTCCACATCCAAGTCTCAAATGCTGCACCACCATCAAGTATAGTCGATTCGCCAGCACATAACGTCAAGTCTCCGAGAATAGTCGGAGATAGAGATGGCTCTTCAGTAATTGATATTGAAGTAGAACCTGTACATCCATTAGTATCTGTAACAGTTACAGATACAGTCATCTCTAGGGCAAATTGGATCGTTTGTGTTTCTTCTCCAGTACTCCATTCCCAAGCTACGTATTCGCCTCCTGCATCGAGAGTCGTATTACCGCCAGGACAATACGTCGAACTACCACCGATAGTAGGATTGACATCTGGATATGTAAATACATTAACCGAACTACTTGCTTGACATCCATTGATATCAGTGACTGTAACGGTATATAGTCCAGTTGTATTAACGGTGATCGTAGGGTCAGTACTTCCTGTCGACCAATCATAAGCGGTGTAATCTTCAGTAAGATTAAGCTCGGTATCGGCATCTATACAGAAGTTAGGATCACCATCGATAATTGGTGTCGGTAAGTCTGCTACCGTCACGTTGATAGATGTAGAACTAGTACAACCGTTACTATCAGTAACCGTTACAGAATAAGTACCTGCAGCATCTACAGTAATACCAGATGTATTAAATCCTGTTGACCATTCGTAACTATTGAATGTGCCAAATGCTGAGAAGGACACATTACCTCCTTCACAAAGTTTATCACTTCCGATGATAGATACTGGACTAGGGTCTACTACGGTAACATCTATTGCCGTCTCACCTGAGCAGCCAGAAGCATCATATACGGTTACCGCATAATTTCCTGATGTAGATATATCTATAGATTGACTCATCGCTCCTGTTGACCATTCGTAAGTATCAAAGGCTCCAACTGTCAATGTTTCTGTCTGACCATTACAGAGTATAGATGGTCCGTTGATAGACGGTGAAAGAGAAGTTTCCAATGAAGTATTAATACTCGTACTCGCTGTACATCCATTCATATCCGTAACGGTTACGGTATATGTACCTTCTGTATTTGCAGTAATGGTTGGAGTACTTTCTCCACCAGGACTCCAGCTATATACATCATAACTATCAAGTGTACCTAAGGTCGTAAATCCACCTAGACAGAATGAAGGCGAACCTGTAATTGTTACATTAGGTAGATTGAACTCTGTAACTATGATAGATGTACTTCCTATACATCCATTGGTATCTGTAACGGTTACAGATATAGCTCCTCCTGTATTTACTATAGTAGTTTGATCCGTAGATCCATTTGACCACTCATAAGATTCATAAGTTTCTGTAGATAGCGTAGTCTGGCCATCTGCACAGACTTCAGTTACACCCATTATTGATGGTGTTGGATTGGCTATTTGATTTATTAAAATAGATGCTTCACTACTACAGCCATTAAAATCGGTAGCTGTAACTGAATACATTCCTGCTTCATTAATGGTAATAGTTTGACCATTGGATCCATTGGACCAATCGTATTCTGCAAAGCCGCTAAGAGCAGTAAGCTCAGATAATGCCCCTGCACAGAACTCTTCATCTCCTTCTATAGTAACTGGCGTCACGTTATAGTTGCTTACCATTACAGTACTTGATCCTGTACATCCGGATGCATCACTTACCGTTACTGAGTAACTCATGCCAGGGTTTACGGTAATAGTATTAGTCCCCATATCGCCAGTTGACCAAGAGTATGTTTCGAAGTTACCTCCAATAAATAGCGTTGAAGTTTCTCCTGGACAAACTTGACTTGGTCCTCCAATGACTGGAAGAAGCTCTGTTAATTCTTGTATAGTGGTAGCACTGGTTCCTGTACATCCATTGGCGTCAGTTACTGTCACTGCATATGTTCCTTCGGCATTTACATCTATGGTTCTAGACATTTCACCATTCGGTGACCAACTGTAAGCAACATAGTCTCCAGCATCTATAGTCGTAGATCCATCAGTACAGAAAGATTGACTACCAGATATAATTACATCAGGTGTTAAATGATTACCAATATTAGAAGTAGCTACGGCTGAACAATTATTTTCATCTGTAACCGTAAGAGAATATGTTCCTGCAGTAGTTACGGTGATCATATCTGTCATATCACCAGTAGACCACTCATATGAAAGGTTAGCACCAGTGTTAGCTGATAATATAAGCGATGATCCAGGGTCAGGACATATTTGATCTTCGCCAATGATAATTGCCATGGGTGGAGTAGTAAAATCTAAGATAATACTGCTGCTAGCTGTACACCCATTGATATCTGTAACGGTAACAATATATTCTCCAGGGCTATCCGTGAGAATACTTTCATTGACAGATCCACTGCTCCAGATATAATTTGTGTAATCTGGATTACTGGCACTCAAGCTAGCTAATTCACCTGGACAGATACCAGCAGGTGCATCTATGATTGGTGTAGGTAATGGTTTCTCTTCCACTGTGATAGTCGACATACCATCACATGTTCCATCTTGAACTATTACGGAGTATATACCAGCTTCGTCTACTATTATACTTTCTGTAGTTTCACCTCCTGGCAACCATTCTATACTTGAGAATCCACTACCGATACTAAGCTCAACAAATCCTCCAACACAGAAGCTATTGCCCCCTGAGATATTTGGATTGAGAACTTCTGCCACAGTTACATCTACGGATGACGTGCCAGTACATCCATTGAAATCAGTCACAGTAACGGTATAAGTGCCAGCAGAATTCACACTAATAGAAGATGTGTTTTCAAAGGTCGGAGACCATTCATAAGTATCATATCCGGTGGAAGCGGTCAAGAGCGTACTGCTACCTGCACAGAAGGTTGTTGATCCTGCGATTTCAATTATTGGATCAAATCCTACGGTTAAAGTAAACTCATCCGTGGAAGTACATCCGTTGTTATCAGTCACGGTCACTTGGTAGACGCCTTCATTATTTTCTACGATTACAGGAGTCGTTTCTCCATTACTCCATACGTGGGTGTTAGTAGGAAGGTTAGTTGAAAATATCGCGGTTTCGTATTCGCAAATAAAATCATCACCCTCGATGACTACCATTTCTGCAGGAACTACAGGAACGAATACTTCAACCAATTCGGATTGACAGCCATCTACAGTACAGTCCACATAATAAGTAGTATTGTCCATAAGCTCTGGTGTTTGGAAGGTCGACCCTATAAAAATCACCGTACTCCCAGAAGCATCGCTATACCAAGTGTTGATTCCATTGTCACATCCACTTACTGTGATCGTGGCTTGATCGCCTTCACATGTATTAGGAATGAATGGTACGTCTGGATCTGCTGTTGGATTAGGTGTACCTGCACATGGAATACATATATCTCCTTGACAATCTACAGTAACCACATCGTTGATAGTACATGGATCTATATCATTACAAGGTTGTACAAATACGATTCCATCATCGCATGTAGCAGGAGTACCTTGACATGGTACACAGATGTCACCATTACAAGCGACCATTTGTGTGTCATTTATGGTGCATTCGATACCATCGTCACAAGCGACAGCTTCTGTGTCACCAGAACAATCTGTAGGAGTACCAGCACATGGGACACAAATAATGCCACTACAGGTTACGACTTCTGTATCATTGATAGTACAATCATTGTCGTCATCACAAGGCAGTGTATTCGGTTTAGACAGATTTATTAATTGAGTAAACATGATTGGGCCGTTACCACAACTATCTGTGTATCTCCATCTACGAGTAATTGTTCCCCCTGTACATTCGTCAAGTACGCCCATTTGATTAAATTCAGCAAGGCCTGTACCATCACAATTATCTGTCCATTCGAGGTCGGTATCACTAGGTAGATCATCGATACAATCTATGTTGAGAGTACTCACTGGAAGATTGATAAATACTGGATCTTCGATATCATCTAACGTAATCACCTGCTGATGTGTAATCATAGGACCACAAGCAGGGGTTACTACCCATTCTCTTATTATTTGATCTCCACATGTCACCAAGGTTCCAGCTTCTGTAGGACTGACAGTACCTTCGTCTAGACATAAGTCACCCACTGCATTATTAGAGTATTCTAAGTCTATTATATCAGGGATGGCGTCACCACAATTAATAGTAATGTTAGTGGGTAAGGAGGTAGTCCAATTTACATTAGGTACCATGCCGATATTGATAGTCTGGGTATAGGAGACAGGATTACCACAGGCATCCGTATAGTTCCACTCTCTCGAGATAGTTCCTCCATCACAGTTGGTAAAGTTATCTATGATTATAGGGGAAACGGTGCCTGTACCATCACAATTATCTGTCCATGTCAAATCGATAGCAGGCGTAACATCTCCATAGCAATCGTAGCTTTCATTAGCTGGCTCATTAGTAAATACTGGTGGAGAAGTATCCGTTAGGCTAATGGTTTGGGTATGCGTAAGTGTTACTCCACAGATTGGGGTGTACTCCCACGTACGTACAATTTCATCTCCACAAGACATAAGACTACCTACTTCTACAGGGGTTGCAACTCCCTGTTCAAGGCAAGATGCACTTAATGAACTGTTAGAATAATTTAAATCTACGGCAATTGGAATCGCATCTCCACAATTGACTTCTACATCGGTAGGTAGACTACTTGTCCATATTACGTCAGGCACTGGATTTACGGAAATAGTTTGTACGTGTGTAGTGGTATTGCCACAGGCATCCGTATATTCCCAAGTACGTGTAAGTACACCGCCAGTACATCCGTCTATCACGCCTGATTCTACGGCAGTTACAGTTCCTGTGCCATCACAATTATCTGTCCATGTGAGGTCTTCCGCTACAGGTACATCTGCAAGACAGTTATAGGTAGCATTTCCTAATGGATCTACAAGTACGGGTGGTTCGGTATCTTCTAGTGTTATAGTTTGTGTATGTGAGATAGGTGCTCCACATGTAGGGACAAATTCCCATGTTCGTGTAATCATATCACCACAATTCACAATGGTTCCCATTTCTGTAGGTGGAATTACACCATTTTCTGCACAGATGACTCCAGAGAGTCCATTGCTATAATTTAAGTCAATGGCATCAGGTATAGCATCGCCACATTGTAACGTAACATCTGCAGGTAGAGCAGTAGTCCATGCCACATCTGGGACAGGGTTAATAGTGACAGACTGAACATGTATTACTGGATTTCCACAGGCATCAGTGTATTCCCATGTGCGAGTGATATTTCCTCCAGTACATGGATCAGGAGTAGCACTGATTACTGGAGATACGATACCCGTACCATCACAATTGTCAGTCCAAACAAGGTCTATAGGTGCGGAGGCATCTGCCAAACAATCAAATGTTTCATCTGCTGGTGCTCCTACAAATACAGGAGGAATGAGATCTTCAAGAGTGATCGTTTGAATATGTATTAGTACAGGTCCGCAAGTAGGTGTGTATTCCCATGTGCGAGTGATCATGTCACCACAAACTACCAAGGCTCCCACTTCTACAGGTGGTATAGTACCTTCGTCTAGACAGGTTGTAGATCCAGCGCTATTGCTATAGTTAAGGTCGATAGCTGCAGGTATCGCATCACCACATTGTAAGATTATATTAGCAGGTGGAGCGGTGGTCCATACTACGTCCGGTACAGGGTTAACAGTCACCGTCTGAGTATGAGTGACAGGATTGCCACAGGCATCCGTATATTCCCAAGTGCGTGTGGCTGTACCACCAGTACAGTCATCGAGTGTTCCCATAATAGTAGGAGAGACGACACCTGTACCATCACAGTTGTCTGTCCAAGTAAGGTCAGATTCTGCGGTTACATCCGCCACACAATCGTACGTTTCATCTGCTGGAGGATCGACAAATACAGGCGGAATTAAGTCTTCTAAAGTAATGGTCTGCACATGCATGAGTGCTGGTCCGCAGGTAGGAGTATACTCCCAAGTCCGTGTAATCATATCTCCACATACTACTAATGTTCCTACTTCCACTGGAGGTATAGTACCTTCGTCTACACAACTGGCTGAAGCACCATTAGAGTAATCAAGATCTATAGCTGCTGGTATAGCATCGCCACACTGTAAGATGATATTGGCAGGTGGCGTAGTGATCCATACTACATCTGGAACAGGATTGACTACTATCGTCTGTACATGAGTGACAGGATTGCCACATGCATCTGTGTATTCCCAAGTACGTGTAGCAGTCCCTCCAGTACAATCATCTAGAGTACCATCTATAGTAGGAGAGACGACACCTGTACCATCACAGTTATCTGTCCATGTGAGGTCAGTAGAGGCAGTTACGTCTGCAATACAATCGTATACTTCGTCACCCGGAGGATCTACGAAGACAGGCGAAATCATATCTTCTAGAGTAATCGTCTGTACGTGCATCAGTGCTGGACCGCAAGTAGGCGTATACTCCCAAGTACGAGTGATCATATCACCACATACTACAAGGGTACCATCTTCTATTGGCGCTATAGTACCTTCATCTAAACAACTTGTCGAAGGTGAGCTATTAGAATAATCTAAATCAATCGATGCGGGTATCGCATCACCACATTGTAAGGTTACATCAGCGGGTAGTGAAGTAATCCATATTACATCTGGAACAGGATTGACCGTAATAGTTTGAGTGTGAGTCACAGGATTGCCACAGTCATCAGTGTACTCCCAAGTACGAGTGATCGATCCGCCAGTACATGCGTCCGTTACGTCCATAATCGTTGGCGATACTACTCCGGTACCATCACAATTATCTGTCCATGTAAGATCCACTTCAGGAGTGACATCTAGTAGACAATCGTAAGTTTCATCTGCTGGAGGGTCGACAAATACAGGAGGGATCATGTCTTCTAAAGTGATCGTCTGTACATGTGTCAATATAGGTCCACAGGTAGGCGTATACTCCCAAGTACGAGTAATCATATCACCACAAACCAAAAGGACACCCACTTCTACCGCTGAAATAGTCCCTTCATCGAGACAGTTCGTAGATGGAGAACTATTGGAATAGTCTAAATCTATTAAGGTAGGTATAGGATCGCCACATTGGACGATTTGATTAGTTGGTAGTGTAGTAGTCCATACTACATCTGGTACTGGAGTGACAGTTATGGTTTGAGTATGTGTGGCAGGATTGCCACAATCATCAGTGTATTCCCATGTACGAGTAATAGTTCCACCAGTACAAGCAGTAGTCATATCGCTTTCGTCTACAGGTACTGTACCTGTACCATCGCATATATCCGTCCAAGTAAGGTCGGTTGCGGCAGGTACATCGAGGACACAATCATAAGTTTCATCCATTGGAGGATCTGTAAATACAGGAGGATCTATATCCACTAATGTGATCGTCTGCATATGTGTAATGATATCACCACAGATAGTTAGGTATTCCCAATTTCTCACGATTTGATCACCACATTCTACGAGTGTTCCCATTTCTGTAGGAGGTACCATTCCTTCATCAAGACAACCAGGTATACCGGATCCATTTGAATAATCAATGTTCATTGCAGGAGGAATACTTTCATTACAGGTAATGTTAGCATCAGGAGGCAAGGTACTAGTCCAAGTGACTACAGGTATCGGATTGACAGTAATAGTCTGCTCGTGCATAGATGGATTTCCGCATTGATCAGTATAGGACCAAGTACGAGTAATAGTACCGCCAGCACAGCCAGATGTCATATCGATTTCGACACCGACTGCCATGCCGGTACCATCACAATTGTCATCCCAAGATTGGTCTGTCATAGCAGGTACTTCGGAAATACAATCATAGGAAATATCTCCAGGGGCGGTAGGCCAAGTAGGCGCTTCTGTATCTTCTAGTTCGATGGATTGAGTATGTGTTATTGCTGGTCCGCAGGTAGGTGTATAGCTCCAGGTACGAGTGATTACATCTCCACATACGTTAAGCATACCTACTTCCAATGCAGGTACTGACCCTTCATCAAGGCAAGCCACTTCTGGAGCATTATTAGAGTAGTCAAGTAGTGTGAGTGCAGGGATAGCGTCGTCGCAAGTAATGGTGATGTCCGCTGGTAACATTGAAGTCCATACTACATCAGGTATAGGGTTAATCGTAATAGTTTGTGTATGTGTAACAGGATTACCACAATCATCAGAATAATCCCAAGTACGCGTGATCGTACCACCAAGACATGCATCTGTAGCGTCCATTTGCATCACTGGAACGCTTCCAGTACCATCACAATTGTCTGTCCAAACGAGATCTGGAGCCACCATCACTTCTGATATACATGTATATGTAATATCTGCTGGAGGGCTAGTAAACACAGGCGCTTCAGTATCGACTAATGTTATATTTTGAGTGTATGATATTGGAGATCCACAAACTGGAGTGTAAGACCACGTACGTGTGATGATATCTCCACAAACGGTATGCGTGCCAGCCTGTACAGGACTTACCATATCAGTATCTAGACAAGTACCCATAGCACCATTGCTAAATTCCATATCTACCATTGGGGGCAAAGCTTCTCCACATATCACGTCGATACTCGGAGGGAGTACACTGATCCATAGTACCTGAGGCACTGGATTGATGGTAATAGTCTGTACATGATTAGCCGACTGATCACATGGATCGGTATAGTTCCATGTTCTGATGATGGTACCACCTAGGCAAGCATCGGTATTATCCATTTCCACAGCTATTGTACTGCCTGTGCCACCACAATTAGAGTTCCATATTAGATCTACCGCAGCAGTAACTTCATCGATGCAGTCATAAGTAATATCCCCTGGAGGATCTACGAATACAGGAGGATCGATCATCTCTACGGTGATGTTTTGTTCGTGTATTAAGTCTCTACCACATAGATCAGTGTAGGACCATGTGTAGGTAAGTGTACTACCACATTGAGAAGCTGTTCCTGATTCTACAGCAGGAAGTGTACCATCGATGAGGCAAGAAGCAACAGATCCATTAGTAAAATCTAAAGATATACTCGGTGTTATTTCTGAAACGCATTCTACCGTTATATCTGCAGGTTCCATATCAAAAGTAGCCTCAGGAACTGGGTCCACTGTTATCGTCTGTGTATGTGATACATCATTATTACATCCATCTGTATAAGCCCATGTACGAGTTACAGTTCCTCCTGCACATAGTGTGGCTGATCCTGATTGGTTACCTGCTACAGTACCACTACCAGTACAGTTATCTGTCCAGTCGAGATCTGCAATAGCGGCTAGGCCATCAAAACAATCTATATCAATATCATCGGGTGGATTGGTAAATACTGGATCTTCGTTATCCTCCACAGAAAATGGTAAAGACTCAAATGCGCAGGAACAATTATTTTGACAAAAGTTCTGAATATTTGCATTCCATGGACCAAGTACAGGTGCTTCTAGGACACCTACTTCTTTGAAGTTATAACTGTAAGCAGTGAAGTTTCCACATATGTCAGAGGTGAAAGTAGCAGAGCTGCCTTCTTCTACAAATATAATATCACCTACATCATTGGTAACGAATATATATTGACTGAGGTCAGGGTTGGTATTAAAACCATTCACATCGATCGAGATATTATTGTCTGGGCATGTAGGACTAGGAGTAGCCGTTACTAATCCAGCCTCGGTTTCGTCAGGTAGGACACAGACTTCCTTACATAGTTGTGCTGGAAAATCAGATTCGTCTATACAAGGTGGCTTGTCTACGTCAACACAAATAGTATGAATACCTGGAGTATTGAAAGTCACATCACGGTCGTA
>CALKJD010000108.1 GCA_937995755.1 uncultured Saprospiraceae bacterium
TTTAGGAAATATAGCAGGGGTAGCGATTGCAGTATCAATTGGTGGTGCAGGAGCAACGTTCTGGATGATTATAGCTGGATTTTTAGGGATGGCTTCTAAGTTTGTAGAGTGTACACTAGGTGTAAAATATAGAGATGTAGGTGCAGATGGTACCATCTATGGTGGTCCTATGTATTACCTGCGTAAAGGATTAGGTATTTCTGGTCATACTGGATTAGGTAAGGTATTAGCGGCATTGTTCGCAATCTTCTGTATTGGAGGTTCTTTTGGTGGTGGTAATATGTTTCAAGTAAATCAAGCATTTCAATTAGTGGAACATATCACTGGAGGAGAAGCTTCAGTACTGCATGGTAATGGATGGATTTTCGGTTTAGTAATGGCAGTACTAGTAGGTATTGTGATTATCGGAGGTATCAAGAGTATCGCTAAAGTGACCGATAAAATTGTGCCTTTCATGGTAGTTATTTATGTAGGTGCTTGTCTTTTCGTATTGATATCGAAATTCAATATGATTCCTGATGCATTTATGCAGATCATTAATGGCGCTTTCTCTCCTGTTGGAATTGCAGGTGGTGTAGTAGGAGTACTAGTTCAAGGATTTAGAAGAGCAGCATTCTCTAACGAAGCAGGAATTGGATCAGCGGCGATTGCTCACTCAGCAGTAAAGACTAATCATGCAGCATCAGAAGGTTTAGTAGCTCTGTTAGAGCCGTTTATTGATACTGTGGTAGTATGTACTATGACAGCTTTAGTTCTTATTATCACTGGATCTATTAGTGGTGACAATTCTGGGATGAACGATGCTCAAGCGATTCTATTGACCTCAGGTGCATTCGAATCTGCTATCTCATGGTTCCCATATGTACTAGCTGTAGCGGTAGTATTATTTGCATTTAGTACTATGATTTCTTGGTCATACTATGGATTTCAAGCGTGGTCATATTTATTTGGTAGAAGTAAAGTAACTGAATATACATACAAGGTTTTATTCTGCATATTCGTGGTGATTGGAGCTGCGGCAAGTTTAGGTTCTGTAATAGGATTTTCAGATGCTATGATCTTTGCGATGATGGTACCTAATATGATTGGTCTTGTAATCTTAGCACCAAAAGTAAAAGAAGAGCTGACGAAGTATTTAGCAGCAATAAAGTCACATAAATAAATTATAAACTAGAAGGTCATTTGAGTGTTGTATAAAGGCATTCATATGAGCTTCTAGAATATCAATTGTATATGGCAATGAATAAAAAGTACATTTTCAGTACGCTATTAGTCATAATATTGCTGATGTCAGTAGGCACACTGATATGGGGAGCTATACTATTGATTAATGCTCAAGGTGGTGGACAATACGTTAGAGTTGGAGCTATTCTTACTTTGATCAGTACGATTTGGCTTATTGTTGCTAATCTCGATAAGAAGCCCAAGTAATCTAGATATAGATAGTTGTGTGGTACATAAAAACGGTTCTATCAGGTTTATTCTTGGCATCACTCTTAGCGATTGTATTGCTATTGTTGGGTCGGTGGTTGGATTTAAATCAAAATTTAATACATGGAGCGTATATGCTCGCTGTATCGGTATGGTTGTTTCTCAAAGAAGAGGAATATAAGATCCGTAAAATTTCAAATTAAATTTCCGCAGATCCATGAGTATTTCAAAGAAAATAGCAGGAGATTATCGACAGGCGAGTGATGTAGTCAAGCAATGGCAACAGCAAGGCCTAGAAGTGGTATTCACCAATGGCTGCTTTGATCTAATGCACAAAGGACATATTCTGTATTTAGAGGAAGCATCCCAGCAAGGAGATAAGCTTATAGTAGCTATTAACGCGGATAAGAGTGTACGTAAGCTCAAGGGCAAAAATAGACCTATCAAAGATGAAGATAATCGTTCATTGATTATGGCAGCTCTCTCATTTGTCGATCTTGTAGTTGTCTTTCATGAAGAGACTCCACTAGAACTCATAGAAATGGTTTCGCCGGATATATTGGTCAAAGGAGGAGACTGGAGGCCAGATCAAATCGTTGGTAGTGAACATGTCATAGATCATGGTGGTGTAGTACTCAGCCTTCAATTTGTTGAGGGATATTCGACCACTGCATTAGAGAATAAGATTAAGAAAGCATGAAAAACACAGTAATAGAAGTTTACGAATATCTGGATAGCATCGCTCCTTTTGAGTTGCAAGAGTCTTATGACAATGCTGGACTTATAGTTGGTGATGCTACAGCAGAGGTGACAGGTGTAATGCTATGCTTGGATAGTACCGAAGCCATTATTGATGAGGCGATAGAGAAAGGCTGCAATCTAATTATAGCGCATCATCCTATTGTATTCAAAGGTCTTAAGCAATTTGTTGGCGATAACTATGTACAGCGAACGATTATAAAGGCGATCAAGAATGATATTGCTATCATTGCAATTCATACTAACTTGGATAATGTGCTAATTAATGGGGTCAATGAAATGATAGCCAATAGGTTGGGAATGAAAGATTTAAGCATTTTGGCACCGAAAACTCAAGATATTACAGAAGATGTAGTTGGAGCAGGAGTGGTAGGGAAATTATCAGAAAAAATGGAAACCGAAGAGTTTTTTGACTTTCTAAAAGAGAAAATGGAGCTTTCTGTGATTAAGCATACGGAAATATGCTTTAAAAAAGTACAGAAAATTGCGATATGTGGGGGCTCTGGTGGATTTTTACTAGAACATGCTAAAGCAGCAGGAGCACAGGTGTTTGTAACCAGTGATTACAAGTATCACGAGTATTTTGACGCGGATGGAGACATAATTATAGCGGATATTGGACATTATGAGAGCGAACAATACACTATAGCGCTTCTTTATAAGCTAGTAAAAGAGAAATTTCGTACCTTTGCAGCCCATTATACTCTACAGAGTACTAATCCGATATATTACTACTAAGATCATAAGATAATATGGCAACAAAGGAACTATCAGTAGCAGACAAACTAAAGCAATTAGTAGAGCTACAAACTATCGATTCTAAGAAAGATGAAATCAAGATACTCAAAGGTGAACTTCCAATGGAGGTGAGCGATCTAGAAGACGAGATAATCGGTCTAGAGACAAGAGTAAGTAAGGTGCAAACATCTATCGAAGAAGTAAGTAGTGAAATCAATAAGCACACTACTAATATCAAAGAAGCGGAAGCACTTATCGAAAGATATAACTCGCAACTTGATAATGTAAAGAATAACAGAGAGTATGACGCTCTTACTAAGGAGCTAGAGCTGCAAAAGCTAGAGATCCAGCTTTCTGAAAAGAGAATCAGAGAAGCTAATGTGGCAAAAGAAGTAAAGGAAGAATCCTTGACTGCTGCAGTGGCAAAGCTAGATAAGAGAAAATTAGATCTTGATACTAAGAAAGTAGAGCTTGATAAGATTATCGCTAAGACGGAAAAAGACGAAGCGAAATTAGAAAAAGCATCTGCTAAAGTAAGAAAGGGAATTGAGGATAGACTCATCCAATCTTATGATAAGATTAGATCATCATACAGAAATGGTGTAGCAGTAGCTCCAGTAAATAGAGCTTCATGTGGAGGTTGTTTTAACCGTATACCACCTCAGACGATTATAGAGATCGGTGCGATGAAGAATATCATAGCTTGTGAGCACTGTGGTCGAGTACTAGTAGATCCTATCCTTACTGAAGGAAGTAAATAAGTCTATTTATACACAACAGATAAAGCAAAAGCCATACAGATTCATTTCTGTGTGGCTTTTTTTATAGATGTATGTATGCTTATATTTGGCAGTATACTCTGATAAATTGAATTAAGTGCTCAGTCACCTAAGGCATAAAAGTGCTATTCTGTATTAATCATCAATTCTATGTATGTTTGCAATCGATGAAAGTATCTCTTTATAAGCTTATCATTACCTACGTGCTGCTGCTAAGTAGCTTACTCTTGTCTGCTCAGTATAGATTTGAGATTACCCCTGATATCGAAGAAGCGTATGGATATGCTATGAGCCTTCGAAAGGCTGAAGCATTGGAGAAAATTACCTTTATCAAAGCTTCTGACCCTAATAATCTAATGGTTCTTCATGTGGAGAATTATCTTGATTTCTTTGAGATATTTATCAATGAGGATGAAGATCAATTTGATAAACTAGAGCAAAATAAAGACAAGAGACTCAAGTTAATAGAAAATACTAAAGTAGAATCTCCTTACAATAGGTTTGTCAGAGCGGAGATCACTTTACAATGGGCATTGGCTAGAATGAAGTTTAATCAAAGATTTAACGCAGCGAGAGAAATATACTCTGCATATAATCTGCTCGAACAAAACGTAGCGATATACCCTGAGTTCTTATTGAATAAAAAAAGTCTATCTATCTTACATGCTTTAGCAGAGTCATTGCCTGGCTATGTTCGTAAAATCTTTGGAGTAGACGGATCGATACAGCAAGGTACAGCAGAAATCAATTCATTGACTAAGCTAGGGCGTGATGAAGCTTCCGTTTTCTACGACGAGATCTCTACGATATATGCCTACATATTATCTTTTCAGAATAACAAAAAGCAAACGGCTTGGACATTTGTCAAGGACAGAGGTATGGACGTGGAAAATAACCCATTAGCCTGTTTTGTGTTAGCCAATATGGCTCAGAAGAATGGACTCAATGATGAAGCTATAGAGACTCTATCGAATAGACCTCAGGGGCGTAAATATGAAAATTTTTACTATTTAGATTTCCTATTAGGAAAATCAAAACTATATCGATTAGAGCAAGGAGCAGATGAGCATATCAAAGTATTTATAAAGAATTTTAAAGGTGAGCACTTTATCAAAGAAGCGTACCAAAAGTTGGCTTGGTACGAATTGGTGATGAACAATAATTTTGTTGCATATAAGAAGTATATGGAGCATTGTGTAGATAGAGGCAACGATCTTGTAGATGAGGATAAGCAGGCGCAGAGAGAAGCGAAAAGCAATGATGTGCCTCATCCTGACCTACTTAAAGCTAGGCTTCTTTATGATGGTGGATATTATCAAAGAGCGTATACTTTATTAATAACCAAGTCGTATTTATTTCAAAAAGGGAGTACTGAAAGCATAGAGTATAACTACCGAATGGCTCGGATATCACAAGCATTGAATAATCTACGTGATGCTATACAATCTTATGGATATGTAATGAATATCGGAAATAAGTCTAAAAGTTATTATGCTTGTAACTCTGCCTTACAAATAGGTCTGATATATGAGTCTCAAAAAGATTATAAGAAGGCCAAGCAATACCTTAAAAAATGCCTTAAAATGGATCCAGATGAATACAAAAATGGACTCCATCAAAAAGCAAAATCTGCATTAGAGAGGATAGATGAGAAGGACTAGTGTGTTAATACTTATTAGTAGCCCAATACGGTATCATCTCCTCTAATGTCCGCAGCTCCTTCTATCATTCCATCCGCATTGTAATAGATACATTCAACTTTACCTATTTTTCCTTTTTGCTCGACTTTATGTCCCATAGCGGTAAGTGAATCTATCACTAACGGATCAAAACTCTCTTCTTCAAATCTAATACGGTCAGGTTTCCACTGATGGTGAAATCTTGACGTAGACACCGCTTCTGTTGCAGTCATACCATGATCGATTACATTGATGATCACTTGGAATACTGAAGTGATGATGGTCGATCCTCCTGGAGTTCCGACAGCCATTACAGTCTTTCCATCTTTGAGTACGATCGTCGGAGTCATAGAAGAGAGCATACGTTTGCCTGGTTCGACTTTATTAGCTTCAGCACCGATGAGTCCAAACATATTAGGTGTGCCTGGTTTGGCGGAGAAGTCATCCATTTCATTATTGAGTAAGAACCCTGCACCTTGGACTACTGTTTTGGCTCCAAAGTGACCATTGATAGTAGTGGTAAGAGATACCGTATTTCCTTCTAGATCTACAATGCAAAAGTGTGTAGTTTGAAGACTTTCTTTGGCCTGTCCTGCTTTTATACTATCACTAACGCTGGCGTGCTTTGGATCAAAATTTTGCATTCTTTGTTTGATATATTCAGCATCCATCAGCATCTCCAGAGGTACATCATAGAAATCACTGTCACCGAGATGAGTCGCTCGATCGGCATACACTCTACGTTCCGCTTCAGCTATCAGATGTATGCTCGCAGCACTATGAAGTCCTAGTTGTTTTATATCGTATGGTTCTATCATTTCCAGAAGCTGTGTCAGCGCCACACCTCCACTACTGGGCGGAGGCATTGATATGATTTCATATCCTCTATAATCAGTTTTGATAGGCGCTCGCCATACGGATTTGTAGTCTATAAGATCTTGCTTTGTAATGATGCCATTTCCACCTTTCATTTGTTCCACTATCTTATCTGCTACCGATCCACTATAGAATCCATTTCTGCCCTGATCACGGATCGCTACTAATGTCTTTGCTAGATCTGGCTGTATCAGCAAATCACTTTTAGCGTACTTTTCTCTATCGTTAAAGACTGTTTTCGCTCTATTATTCTTGTCAAAGTCCGCTCTCTTTTCATTGATCAGATCAGCTTGCTTCTCTGTAAGATGAAATCCATTTTGGGCTATTTCTATTGCTGGCTGGATGAGTCTCTTCCAATTTTTAAGTTGACTATATCTATCAAATGCTTGTACCATACCATCAACACTGCCTGGCACTCCAGCAGCTAGCTCTCCAGCTTGTGATCGTTCTGAAACAGCATTTCCGTTCTCATCGAGATACATGTCGGCAAATGCTGCTGCTGGCGCCTTTTCTCGGAAATCAAGTGTAATGGATGTTCCACTAGCGTCTCGATATACCAAAAATCCACCTCCACCTATATTTCCTGCCACTGGATAGCAGACTGCTAAGGCAAATTGTACTGCTATAGCAGCATCTATGGCATTACCTCCATCCCTAAGTACCTCTATTCCGATCTGCGTCGCGATAGGGTGTGCCGTGACTACCATTACACTATCGTCGACGATGGACTTAGTAAATTGGTATGGATTCACAGTAGAGTGTTTACAAGAGGTATATCCCAGACAAACGCCCAAAGCCATCATAATTAGGAAGACATGATTTTTCATATATCGCGATTTAGATTCTTGAAGATATAGATAACAATGGTAATTATACCGAGGATATTTACCAAAATTAGTCTCATAAGCGTGCATTACTTCGATAATAACCGACAGATAGACAATTATGCCTTATCTTTGATAATAGATCAAGGTAAAGTTCGTTCTAGATCTTTATTTAGTGAAAGAGTATTTACAAAAATCAAGAGTAAGAATGCAAATGAATAAGATGGCAACTCAAATGAAATACACAGCATTAGCACTATTTATGTGCATATCGACTTTAGCTTCATCACAGAAGTTTGTTAATGAATTTCTTAATATTGGTGTAGGAGCAAGAGCACATGGTATGTTCGGTAGTGTAGTAGCGAATGGTGAAGACCTTACTTCTGCATACTGGAATCCTGCTGGCCTAATAGGTTTAGAAAATTCGCTAGAAATCAACGCGATGCATGCCAATTGGTTTGGTGGAATTGCAGGTTATGATTATATCTCACTAGGAAAGAAATTTAAGGATAAGAATGCTGCAGCAGCAGTGACATTGATTAGAATGGGTATCGATAATATCCCTAACACGTTAAATCTGATTGGGCCTGACGGAAATGTGGATTACGATCGTATAGAGACATTCTCAACGGCAGATTATGCTTTCTTAATTTCATATGCTAAAGGAATAGACAAGGCAGGCAAGCTTTCTTTGGGTGGTAATATCAAAGTGATACATAGGTCTATCGGTAGCTTTGGTTCTGCTTGGGGCTTTGGAGCTGATCTAGGTGCAAAGTACAAGGTAAATAAGAATTTCACTGTTGGACTTACAGCTAAAGATATCACGACTACATTCAATGCTTGGTCGTTTAATTTATCAGAAGACGATAAATCCACATTTAATGAGACAGGTAATGAAATACCAGTAAGTAGTAATGAGGTAACACTTCCAAGACTTGTACTTGGTCTTGCATACCATACTAATATCGGTTCTAACTTCTCTATACTTGCGGAGACTGATCTGACCATGTCTACATACGGAAGAGAAGCAGCATTAGTTTCTAGCAATAATTTTGAAATCGATCCGACATTAGGCATCGAAGTGGGCTATATGAATAAAGCATTCTTACGTTTCGGTATGGGTAACATCCAACGTAGAGTCAACATAGAAAACTTTGATGAGCGCAATATAGAGATTCAACCGAATGTAGGGCTAGGATTAAAGTTAGGAAGACTTACTGTGGATTATGCTTTGACTAATTTGGGAGATGCATCAGATGTATTAGTGTCTCATATTTTTTCTGTAGGTATTGCGTTTAACGCAAGAAAAGCAAGCACAGACGCTAATATTAATTAGATTATTATAGTCGAGGTACGATCATAGTCTTTGACCATATCCAATTAGTTGGAAAGTATATAGATAAAAAAAAAGAGCTATTAACCTCGGTTAGTAGCTCTTTTTTTTTATGCGATTATGTAGAGAGTAAGTGCGATCTTGAAAGACTAATATTTCATAATAGTAGCACCCATTATCTCATTTTTAATTTTAATATCCGCCGTAGATACCTTGTACAAATGGCCCATTTAAGAATTCTTTAGCTGGTATTTGACTTTGTAATACAACACCCTTTAGGCCACCTTTAAGAAGCATATAAGCGGCCTCACACAATGGTCCTGCAGTCGTAGATTGTATTGCTCTTAGCATCTTGTCACCTACTTTAGATGGCTTGACTGTGTAAGACTTCTCCATCATACGTAGTACACCGTTACTGTCTTTTCCTCTTACCGAAGAGTATACGATTACTACATCTTCTTCGACAGATGGGATCTGATCTAGCATAGTCTTTTCTAGTACTTTGATCTTATCATCTCCTGAGATACCTTCGATAGTTTCTTTTACCCATTGGTAATGACCAGGATATCTTAATGTCTTATAGTCTAGGTCACGTACTCTACCTTCAAATGCTTCAGGAAGATCAGCGGCTCCACCTGAAGTGAAGTTATCTTCGTAAGTAACGTTATCTATGATGATCGTCTCGTTTCCAGAGAGTGCAGGAATAGACTGAGTGGTATAATCTTTTACGACTACGGCATCTTTCATGTACTCTGTAGCTACACCGATTGGACTCCATGTAAACGCATAGTAATGAGGTGCTTGAGCGTGTGCAGATAATGCTCCTACCTTCATCGAGATATGGTCTACTTTATCTACACCATGTATTTCTTGGAAATCTTGAAATAGTTGGTTGGCTAATACATTAATAAATCCTGGAGCTAATCCAGTCTGAAGTATAAATCCAGTATCCGCATCTTTTGCTAATTCCATGATTTCATTAGTCTCTGCTACATATTCTGTAAGATTAGCATAATGACAGCCATGCTTGATAGCGAGTCTAGCCATACGTGGTGCTTGACTACCTGGAAGACAGTCCAGTATTACGTCACATTCTGCTAGTGCATTCTCTATCGCCTCATTGCTTTCGCTCATTGGCATGAGTACACCATGAAGTTTAGACAAGTGCCCACATCCTTCAGATACAAATTTTATTGCTCTGTCGATTGCTCCTTGAGATATATCTCCGAGGTAGATTTCAGCATTTACTTCGTTAGATTCTGATAGTATAAGACCTGCCGCTTGACCGATTCCACCTGATCCTGCTATAAATATCTTTGCGTCCATTATTATTCTTGTTTGTGTTAAGTAAGTGATTAGCCTAGAAGGCATGCAAATTTATGCCATTTATTCATTTTGTCAAGAATCGTAATAGATACAAGTGGAATTAAGTTTTTTCCAAGAAGTTACAATACAGTATATTATATATTGATGAGAAGAATGATTTGTAAGACTAAATAATAAATGCCGCGAAAACTGCTTTTACTGGCTAAAGTAATAGTTGTCCGTATGTCTACTCAGCGAGAAAAGCGTTAGGAAGATATACTTCAATCAATTTTAAATCGGTAGGGCAATGGATAATGAATCATTTCGTTCTCTATGATGAACTATACTCGATGATATCATATTACTATATTTGGAATGAGTATTCATAACATATAATCAAAAATAAATAAAGACATGTCAGTAAAAGTAGGAGAGAAAGCGCCAACGTTCACGCTAAGAAACAGTGCCACAGAAGAAGTAAGTCTATCTGATTATAAGGGAAAAAATGTCGTAGCATTGTTTTTTCCACTAGCATTTACCGGAGTATGTACGACGGAATTATGTGAGATTAGAGATAACATAGCAGACTATAATAATTTGGATGCGGAGGTAGTAGCTATCTCAGTAGATAGTCCATTTACATTGGCTAAGTTCAAAGAAGAGCAAGGGTACAATTTTCCATTATTGTCAGACTTCAATAAGGAAGTATCTAGAGCGTATGGATCTCTCTATGAAGATTTCGTACTAGATATGAAAGGAGTTTCGAAGAGATCTGCTTTCGTAATTGACAAGGAGGGGACAATCAAATATGCTGAAATCTTGGATAATGCAGGTGATATACCTAACTTTACAGCGGTTAAAGATGCATTAGCTTCAAGCTAAAACATCGAAACTAGGAAAAAAGATTGTAAGACAGTAATATCAAGATATCATGATTAAATTTTCGGTAGACGAACTATTGGAGACTCTTGTTGCGGAAAAAGAGGCGCCTACTACGTATTCACAATTAATAGTGTTGAATGATGATTTCAATACATTTGATTGGGTGATACAGGCTCTTATGGAAGTTTGTAGTCATACTTACGAGCAGTCAGAGCAGCTCTCTCTTATCGTGCATTTTAAGGGAAAAGCTTGTGTCAAAACAGATTCAATGGATGAACTTAAGCCTATGAAAGATGCCCTTACTGATAGAGGCATTAGTGCAGTAATAGAGACTTTAGTCGTAGATTAATTTTTATAAAAAATAAGTATTGAATCATATCGATTTAATACCACAAACAGCCATCTTTTGAAATAAAAGATGGCTGTTTTATTGATATGTATTTCGGTTTGCCACCTTTGTCATTATATCATGTGATATGTTCATTTATATAATGATACCTAAGTCTATTCCCTCGCTTTTTATATTTTCGCACCATGATCATGTTAAATAGTAGCATAGTATTTCCTCACCCTGAATCCAATCACGAGCATGATGTATTGGCTGTAGGAGGCGATCTATCTATCGAGCGTCTATTGCTAGCGTATCATTACGGAATATTTCCATGGTTTGCTGAAGGTGACCCTATTATGTGGTGGAGTCCTAGAGAGCGATATGTGTTACCGCCATCAGAGGTGAAGGTCAGTAAATCTATGCGCAATATTATCAATCGAGGTATCTATAGGCATACGTTTGATAAAGCTTTCGTAGACGTAATCGAGGCTTGTGCTTATGTCAAGCGTCAAGGTCAACCTGAAGATGGAGGTTGGCTATCAGAAGATATGATAGATGCTTATTTGTCATTACATGAGTTAGGGTATGCTCATTCTGTAGAGGTATGGAATGAAAAAGATGAATTAGTCGGTGGACTGTATGGCGTAGCTATTGGTAGGTGCTTCATAGGAGAATCTATGTTTGCCAAAGCTAGTAACGCTTCCAAATATGGTTTCATCTCTTTATGTCGTCATCTAGATAAGCAAGGTTTTCAACTAGTGGATGGTCAGATCCATAATGATCATTTAGAGTCTTTGGGCTTTGGATTTATGGATCGTGTTGACTTCATGGCATTTATGAGGAGTAATGTATTAAGTCCTATCGTTTTTTAGAGAAAATATCTAATGGTGAGCTAGCTTACTGCGAGGGATTTTCAGCTGTATAGAAATTGGAATTATAAATAAAAATAGTACTTTAGGGTATCATATTTTTCACACCTGACTTTTATAATAACCCAACTATGAAATCACTTTCTGTCCTTGTCTTTTGTTGCATTGCCTCAGCTTTGTTTGGTCAATCAACTTTAGTAAATGCCTTTAATTATAACTCTACTACCAGAGATACTATCGTAGAGTTTCCGGACGGTGATCATAATCAGTATAAAAAAATAATCATGCATTATAGCATGAGATGCAAAGATGGTCTTGTATCTCCTGGAATACAAGGACAGACCAATATAGGGTGTGGAGAATGGGATTATAGCTGTAACACTAATATAGTCGATTCTACTCAGGTAGATTCGCTTAAAAGTGTAGGACCAAATTATGTGATTTCTGGATTTTCAGGGTCGACATATGAGTACACTACTGAACCTACTTATATCACGGTAAGACAGACTTTAAGAGATGTAGAGTACACCAACAATAATCAACTTGCTATTATAGAGGTAGGAGATGGAGATCATAGTGGAGCATTTGATATAGGGCTAGATGGCGATGTGAAATCACATTTATTATTGATTAAAGCGTCAGATATATTGTCTCAAGGTATTACTGCTGGCGATATCGGACGTATGCGTTTTGATGTCTTTGGCAATTCTGCTCAGTTTGATAATCTAAAAATAAGTATGCGAAGTACTACTGAAGATTTGGTTTCTGCTCAAGAGCATTTCTCTGGAGAATGGACAGAAGTATATCAAAATAATTTTGAAATCTCTTTTGGTAGTATTTTAGATTTTTATGAAAATTTTTCATGGGATGGATCATCTAATATCTTGCTTAGAATGAGTTATGAAAGTTCTAGTGACGGACCATTATTGTTAAAAGGTGAGCTTGATTCAGAAAGTGAAATTGTAACAGTTTCTGGAACTGATGATAAGTATGTAACATGTGGACCTAGTGGAAATTATACTTCGGAAAATGCAGTCGCTGATGTCACTGATGAAATCACCGTTTCATTTTGGTCCTTTGGTAATCATAAGCTTCCTGTAAATACCACAATTTTTGAAGGTGTAGACAATGCTAATAGACGTCAGGCGAATATCCATCTCCCATGGGGTAATGGGCAAGTATACTGGGACTGTGGAGCCAATGGTGCAGACTATGATAGAATTAATGCCTCAGTCGATCCGGAAGATTTTAAAAATAAGTGGACGCACTGGGCCTTCACTAAAAATTCCATTACAGGTGTTATGAATATCTATCTGAATGGTGAATTGCTGGTGACAGGAACGGACAACACAAATCCAATCGATATCAAGAGATTTGCTTTAGGCTCATCTACGGGTACTACTCCAACATTTTATCAAGGTTCTATTGATGATTTTAAATTGTGGAATAAAGAGTTTTCACAAGAGCAGATTAAGGAAGGCATGAGAAGTAGAGTAGATGCTACTCATCCTCACTATGAAAACTTAATGATGTATTTTGATTTTGATGATGATGTCAGTACAACGCTAGTAGATAAGTCATCTTACAATAATGATATGGTGGCTAATGGACGACTACTTCAAAGAGACTGGAGATCGCATGAGTTAGTGAAAAATATCAGTATTAGTAATGAAGTACCTAACTTCTTTTTGCTAAAAGGAAATTATGAATATAATGTGATAGAAACTGAGGTGGATAATCTGATTGAAAATCTTCCTGCTAAAGTAGATAAATATGTATTGGATGGATCAGATAGAATATTAGATGAGACTTTCTATTACTATACTGCTGGAGCACAACCGATATTTGATGAAGAATACAATCAGATAGGGTCTATTGATGTAGGTCCTCAAAATTTAATATTCATCGATAATATTAATTATCTTTCTAAGAGTCCAATGATTTTTGAATTGATGTCATTTGTAACACCTTATGGCGTGAATTTGGATCTTGGCATTGAAGGGAAGACTTGGTCGTTTGATGTTACAGAGTTTGGTCCAATACTCAAAGGCAGCAAGAGAATATTTCTGAATAGAGGAGGAGAGTGGCAAGAAGATATGGATATCAGATTTGAGTTTATAGAAGGTACTCCAGTAAGAGATATAATTAATATTACACAACTTTGGCCAGTAACATCTACTGCATATCAGGATATAATAAATAATAGACGTTTCGAACCTAGAGAAGTCTTGATACAAAATGAAACTAAATCGGCAGAAATGAAATCTGTAATTACAGGTCATGGACAAGAAGGGGAGTTTATCCCAAGAACGCATACCATGAGTATGAATGGTATAACTAGTTCATATCAGATATGGACAGAGTGTTCTGATAACCCTGTATATCCACAAGGTGGAACGTGGATTTACGATAGAGCTGGATGGTGCCCAGGCGCTCCATCAGATGTGGTGAGATACGATGTTTCAGATATTGTCGCTCAGGGAGAAATGAATACAGTGGATTATTCTATTAATACCGCTTCTGGAGATAGTAGATACATTGTCAATATGCAGCTTGTAGAATATGGAGAGCCTAACTATAGTAATGACGTTGAGCTTTTGGAGATAAGAAATCCTTCTACCAAGATCATTCATGAAAGATACAATCCAGCTTGTCAAGCGCCGGTAATTAAAATCAGAAATAATGGAACACAACCTCTGACACAATTAAATATAGATTATGGATTTGATAGTAATGGAGAGATTTCACTAACAGATGGCTATACACATGTATGGAATGGTAATCTTGGTTTTTTAGAAGAAGAAGAAATTGAGCTTCCTTTTTATCCTGGATTGACTATTCAAGAAGGTGCCCAATTTAGGGTCAAATTTAGCGATGATGACGAGGATAGTTCTAATAATACTTTAGTCTCGGATATAAGATCAGTGGACCATTATGAAAATAATGTGATCATACAGTTTAAGACTAATAATGTAGCGAGTGAAACATCATATACGATCTATGATCAAAATGGATCTGTAGTAATGCAAAAACTCAGTAGTGGATTATCGAGTAATACGACCTATACAGATACCTTAACTAATGTAAATGGATGTTATCAATTGGTCATCGATGACAGTGATGGTGATGGACTATCATGGTGGGCTAATAATGATGGCAATGGCTATGTGGCAATAAGACAAGACGGAGAAGCGTGGAATAGGCTTCCTACAGATTTTGGGAGCATATATAGATATGATTTTACATCAGGCGTAATCGTTTCTACGCAAGAGCTTACCGCTGATGACGTATTGACTATATTTCCTAATCCAGTGAGTGCAGGATTATATATAGAGTTAGATAGCCGTTTATCCAATGGATCACTAATGATTACCAATGAAATGGGGCAACAATTGCACACCGAAAAGGTCAATGGACGTACAGATTTTTACATAGAAGAAATAAATAGATTCACATCAGGCATATATCATCTTTCAGTAATCACTGAGAGTAGTACCTTTACGCAACGATTTGTGAAAATATAGCGTAAAAGTATTAGATGATAACATTTGAAAAGTATGTCCTAGATAATGGCCTTAGAGTAATTTTACACAAAGATGCTTCTAGCCCAATGGCTGTTGTGAATGTGGCGTATGATGTGGGATCTAGAGATGAAGAAGTTGAGAAGACTGGATTTGCTCATCTTTTCGAACATTTGATGTTTGGAGGGTCAGTAAGTATCCCTGATTTTGATACGCCTATACAAATGGCTGGAGGCGAAAACAATGCTTTCACTAACAGTGATATGACCAATTTCTATAATATTCTACCTGCTCAGAATATAGAAACTGCGTTATGGTTGGAATCTGACAGGATGATGAAGTTAGATTTTAATCCTAAATCTCTAGCGACGCAGCAAAAAGTGGTTATTGAAGAATTTAAAGAGACGTGCCTCAATCAACCCTATGGTGATATGTGGCACCATCTCAGTGATATGGCCTATAAAGAGCATACTTATAGGTGGCCAACTATCGGATTAGTGCCAGAGCATATAGAGGATGCTAAGTTGGAAGATGTAGAGGCATTTTTCTATCGATATTATCGACCAAACAATGCAGTGCTTGTGGTCGCAGGAAATATCCAAATCGATGATGTCAAAGCTCAAATCGATAAATACTTCAACGACATACCGGCAGGAGTTGAGCATAAGAGAGTACTGCCTGTAGAACCGAAACAATTACAACTCCGATCAAAAACAATAGAAGCGGCTGTCCCATTGCCATCCCTTATTATGGCTTTTGGAATGTGTGATCGACTCAATGATGATTATTATGCTATTGATCTCCTTTCGGATATATTAGCCAATGGTAGATCGAGCAGATTTTTTGTCAATATATATAAGCAATCAATTTGTAGTACTATAGACGCTTTTATCTCAGGGACTTTTGATCCAGGTTTGTTTATCGTAGAAGCAAGACCTATGCCAGGTGTTAGTATTGATCAAGCGAGAGAAGTAATCTGGAAAGAGCTTAATGAAATAAAAGCCAATGGCGTACTGCCAGAAGAGCTGGAGAAAATACGTAATAAAACAGAAAGCAGTCTAGTATATTCTGAAGTGAGCGTATTGCATAAAGCAATGAATCTTGCATACTATGAGATACTTGGTGATGCAGATATGATCAATATACAAGCTCAAAAATATCAAGATGTTACAGCTGAAGATATAAAGCGAGTGGCTAATGAAATACTGTCTCCAGAACAATGTAATGAAATCATATACTTACCCAAATAATGGATAGAACTGACGATAAACGTTTATATATCTATCTAGGTATCATCATATTATTGACGATACCTGCGCTTCTTATTAATTTAGGTTTACAAACTTTTATTAATGATGAATCCATAAGAGCCTTGGTGGCTTTGGAGATGGGATTCTCTGACAATTTTATAGTGCCAACGGTTAACGGATCATATTACTACAGTAAGCCGCCGATGTACAATTGGTTGATTCATGCTAGTTTTCTATTATTTGGAAGATTTGATGAGCTAGCTAGTAGAATGCCGACTATCGTCTGCTTAGTATTGTTTTGTTATACCATTTACAAAGTTAATAAGCCCTATTTCAAGGATATTAGGTATCCTTTATTGATCTCATTATTCTTTCTTACTTGTGGTCGTATTATATTTTGGGATTCATTCAGAGGCTTAATAGATATTGGGTTCTCGTGGGTAGTCTACATGATGTTTATAGTAGTATATCACTATGGTACGCGTAAGAAGTATTGGCATATGTATATTATTTCTTATGTGCTCGCATCTATCGCATATTTACTGAAAGGATTACCAGCTTTTGTATTTGTAGGGTGTACTATGGTTGCTTTTCATTATACAGACAAAAGCCTCAAAAAGATAATCAGTATACCGCATATAGTAGGCGGTCTCTTTATGGTAGCCATACTTGGAGGCTATTATATGTTGTACGAAGTATATAATGAAAGTACATCTGTAGTGCCTGGATTACTAGATCAAAGTACACAGCGTACTCCACTTAGACATGGATTATGGAAGACGATCAAGCATATCATAGTCTATCCATTCGATAATATTTTCCACTTCTTACCGTGGTCCATATTTGGAGTTATGTTCTTAAGAAAGGACATTTGGAAAGTCATTAAGGCCAATAGTTATATTTACTATGTATCAGTATGTTTCTTAGCTAATATTTTTGTGTACTGGATATCTCCAGGTACCTATCCTAGATATATATTAATGCTGATACCTTTAATATTTACGGTATTGGTTTATCTATATTCCTTAGAGGAAGAAGGTTGGAGATTACTATTGCTACGCAGATTATATCAAGCAATCATTATAGCCGTACCATTTGTAGTAGCGGCACTCGTTGGGGTAGATGAAGTGAAACAGATAGAAGGGTACCAATGGAAAGTATTGGTGCTAGTGATCGCATTAGTCGGCTTGGCGGTGATTTACTTCAAGGATAAAGGGTATAGACCATTTTTCATTGTCATGCTAGTTCTCATTCTACGGATTGGATTTAATTGGTTTATGATGCCGATTCGACAGGAAAAGGATTACGGAACTAAGGCTAAGAATCAGGCGGCTGCGATAGGGCAAAAGTATAAAGATGTAAAACTTGAATTATATAAAAATGCGAAACTTGATCATACCAGTTCATTTTATATAGCAAGAGAGCGAGGCGTAATTAATTATCGAAATAGAGATCCAGGAGAGGATGATATTTATCTTATAGTAGATACAAGTCGAACAGAGATTCCAGTTGATTATGAAGTTGTAGATACATTCAGAAAGAGAGAAGATTGGACGCTTATGTATGTAGTGAAACGGAAGTAATAAAATAATGTATTTGTTAAAAGAATCCGCTACCGCTTGTAGCAATGTATTGTAGATAATTGAAATAATAGAAGATGTGTAATTTGTTATTGCTTATTAAAATAACAGACGACCGATTAATATTTACTACAAAGCCAAACAAAGCTCTTTGAAGAGTTGCCCTTCTGATATTACGCAACCCCAATCGAGCATTTCAAATATTTCTAGCTCCCTTGATTTACTATATTTTTTTTCAGTGGTAAAAGCAACTACGTCGTCAGGGTACTCCTTAGTAGGAAGCTTGGCGAATGCAGCAGTTGACATATCTGTTGAGGTGCTATCTACGCCCACAAGTACAATCTTATCATCAAGACATTGAAAGCATTTAATACTATGCGGAGACCTGAAGTCTAGATATTTGGTGTTTCGCAATATACTTTCCCATACTACATCAGAGAATAATTCTGTCATCTTTTGAGTGCCAGCAGGATCTTCATCCTTCATTTTATTCCAATCATCATGCATGATACCATTGATGACAAGAAATTCAACAAATTCTTTCTCGAGTGTTTTAAGTTCTTCTATACTTAATGGTTTGTATTTAGCCATAACCGATATATCAGGTATTTATTCTTCAATAAAGAAGAGGTAACGTTTAATATTTATAATTAGGTAAAGGTAAATAATAAGGTTGGTTAGCTTATAGAATGGACATTCTATATTGTTTGAGTGTTAAAAAATGTTTGTAATGAAAAATATTTGAATATGCTTGCAGCTATTTGCAGTTTCATTCCCTTCTAGTATATGTAAGCCGCTGATGTGTCACTAAGCGGCTTAGAAATTAGCTAATTCTTTGTTACTATTATTAACCTGTTTACAAAAGTGATTTTACGAAGTCACTTTAATTATACCGACAAAAAGAAATATAATGAAAACAATAAAATTATTATTACTACTAATGGTGGTCTCTTTGGGGATGCAATCATGTAGAAAGGATAGCGATATCATAGACGTAACACCATCCAATCCGCAGACTGGAATTACAGTACAGGGATCTGTGATGGGTATTGTAGTTGATGAAAGTGGACACGCTGTAGCTGATGCCACAGTTACTTATGGAGATCTAATAGTAAGTACAGATGAATATGGTGTCTTTCAATTTCAAGACAAGACATTGTATGCTGAGGGCACTTATCTAGAGGTAGAGAAAAATGGATATTTTCATGGTTCTAGGAAATTCTACCCAGTAGCCAATTCTACGAGTAGAGTGACTGTCCAACTTTTGAGTATGGTCGAGGTGGGAAGTTTTGCAAGTTCAGTTGGAGATAAAGTACAATTTGCAGGTACTGAAATGACCTTTGGAAACAATAGTATAATGACAGAGGATGGTTCTGATTATGATGGGAATGTGAAGGTGTTTGCCAAATACTTAGATCCTACTTTATTAGAGATGCTGGATCAGATGCCAGGAGATCTTACTGCGATAAATGCTAGCGAAGAGAGAGTGGCACTAACATCTTACGGTATGATTACTGTAGAGCTCAGAGATGATGCAGGTAATGAATTACAAGTAAAAGATGGTATGACAGTGGATGTAACTACACCTGTACCAGCGGAGCTAGTATCTTCCGCACCCCAGACTATACCGATGTGGCATTTTGATGAAGACGCAGGAACATGGGTAGAAGAAGGAGAGGCCATTCTAGTGAATGGTGTATATCAAACTAAACTAGGACACTTTTCATTTTGGAATTATGATGTACCAAGTAATTTTATTCATTTATCAGGCTCTATCTATAACAGAGGTATACCAGTGCAAGGTGTGCTAGTAAAAATTACAACTACAGATAACGGTGCTTCTGGTTCTGGATATACTAATGAAAATGGTGAGTTCGGTGGGTATGTACCTAATGGTATAGAGTTGATACTAGAAGTATATGATCAATGTGGAAGCCTAATCTATACCACTACTGTAGGACCATTCAATGATGATGTAGTTTTAAATCCGTTCAATTTAAATATATTAGTAGATCAGGTGACCATATCGGGTACCGTAACTTCTTGTGAAGGTCACCCTTCTGATGCGACATATGTATTAGTCAATCAAGCAGATATTACTACTATTGTTTCTCTTGATGATAGTTATGGTTTTGAAACCTCACTTTTTTACTGTAATTCTGAAGCGAGCGTGACGCTTGGAGCTGTTGATCCTATCAATGCTCTGGCTAGTGCTAATTCCACTTTCAATATAGATGGAGATGTGGATGCTGGTACATTAGAGTTGTGTGAAGAACTATTGTCCAATTACTTGTATTATCAATACGGCGATGAGGAGTTTTTGTACACTGAAAATAGTCAAGATTCTTCGATTTTTATGGGTGCTACCTATCAAATAATAAATCAACCTGACGGACCAGATAAATATATTTATAATGTAACAGTTATAAATTGGCAAACTAATGGTGCTATGGATTACAGTTTAATATATGTAGAAGGTATGCCATCACAGGAAGTTACGATGCCTGTACCTTTTGGAGGGTTTAATGCTAGTGGAGTAGCTACTATTCAGAAACTATCGCAAGGAGGAGAAGATTATATAAAAGCCACAGGAACCCTATCGGATATAGAAATAACAGATGCTTCTATATATGATCCTTCATTTAATCCATTGTATTTTAGCTCTATCACACGTTTGTGGTAGATAATTAATATGCTCAGTTATAATTTGAATCTAGCAACAGTCATAGCAAACCTCAAAAAAGGCAATCACGATACCTTTAGAGAGCTGGTGTACACTCATACATCAAAGCTAATGATTGTTGCTAGAATCTATACTCGTAATACCGAAGATGCGAAAGATGTACTTCAAGATGCTTTTATATCGATTTACCAACATATAGATCAATTTAAGGGAAATGAAGAGAAGGCATTGTTGGCATGGATGAAAAAGATAGTAATGAATGCCGGACTAGCGAAGTATAAAAAGATGAGTTATACAAAAGAGGCCTATTCATTGGATCACGTATTAGAAAAATCAGTAGAACCTTTAGTCTTAGCAAATTTTGATGCGGAAGAATTAATGGATGCGATTTATAACTTACCATTGAAATATAAGCAAGTACTCGGATTGTACGCCATAGAAGGGTACTCTCACAAAGAAATAGCAGATATACTTAATATTGAGACGAGTACCTCTAGATCTACTTACTCTAGAGCTAAAGTAATGCTGCAAAAATCTATACAACCAAATAAGATGGTTGTATAGTAAAGAAGATATTATGAAAAATAATTATAAAAATATAATCAAGCGGACTGTCGATAATCACTCAGATGATATCAATCCTGATATGATATGGAGCGGTATCGAAAGTAAGCTAGGCCAAAAGAAGCAGAAACGCTTTGCTGGTTATTGGATTTTCTGTGGATTTAGCCTAGTTGCCATTGCTTTAATATCCATGTTTATATGGTCTGCTGATGATTTAGGGGGCGCGGAAAATGTTGAAAAATATGCAAGTCTTGATGCAGAAGTAATAGAGAAAGCAAAACCTCAAAACAAAAAGATAAATACTGTAGTAGACCAACTAAATGCAGATACTGACGAAGTACAAAGCGCAAGTAGTAAGGAAGAAGACTTAAGTGAATCAGATGCGGATTATAGAAACGGTGACGCTAGAAGTGATGATGAAGTGGTAACACAAATATATGATGTAAATCGCATTGCAGTTGATCACCAAAAGAGTAATAATAGTGTAACCCAAAAAATATCTATTGAAGAGGAATTTGAACAAGCAGTAGAAGTTCAAGTTAATGAATTACAGGAAGCAAAAGAAAGTGTAGCATTAGCCACATCAAATACAATGCATAGCAGAGAACCTTTATTTATTTCTAAGGCGAATGTATTAGAGATAGAGGGTTTGGATATATTTCAAAGGGAAATAGAAGTTCAAACTAGTGAGCCTTATGTTTTTCATCCTGCGTATTCACAGCCTGAAAAGAGTGTAAGTTTTTTAACTGGATTAGAGCTGTATAGTGGTTTGTCTTTTGGTGAAAAAACAGTTAGTGATATTGATCAATCTTATGCCCAAGTTAGAAATAGCTCTGAGCAACTTTTGGAGCAATGGAGTGCAGGACTAAGAGTAGACTTGGTGAATGTTTTAGATTTTAAATTGAAGTCAGGATTGAGATATTCTATGATTACAGATAAGATGCAAAGAGAAAATGAATTTAGGGATTTAGCTGAATATTCATTTACTACATCACAGTTGATTGATGGGGCTCTTGTACTAGTAGATAGTATGACTGTTGTAGATGGCACAGGGAAAGGTCCAGCGTATACTACTGAACAATATAATAGTCAAAGAGTAATTACTATTCCATTAGAGGTTTCATTCGGCCGATCATTTGATCGATTTGAAATTGGAGTAGGATTTGGGGTAGATATCAATTATCATCTTTCTGATACCCACATAATATTAAACCAAGAGGGAAAGGCATCGGTTAACAAAGTAGGCGGTATGTGGGTTAGCCCATCTTTTAGTGGCGCGCTCTATACTGGGTACCATCTTAATGATCGTTGGGCGATTATCTCGAGAGTAAACTTTAGAGGATTGACGCTTTCTGATCATGAGTCTATTTCTACATTGAAATCTAGTTATAGTCTCTATGGTTTAGAGTTGGGTATTAAAAGAAAGTTTGGGTTTTAAAATTACTTTTCTGTATTAAAATATATTTTATAGAATTGCATGCCGCGTTCCATATCGTATCCTTTATGGATGAACCTATCTACGGACTCAGTGTTTTGGAAATCTAATTTGATTTTTATTCCAGTATCTAATTGTATTAAAGATTTCAGTTTCTTTTTTTGCTTTTTTAATACTACGGCTGATACTTCAAATTTCTCCTTGATCTCTAAGTTGTTATTGGACTCAAAAGATTTTTTATAAGCATCAAAATCTTCCTTTAATTCTTCATCTCCAAAAATTGTATCTTTAAATTCTTCTAAACTTACAGTTTCTGATTCTTCCAAATATCTAACAGATTGATTGAGAAAATCTATTTGTCCTTTTTTGTCAAGCTTCTCTTTCACTACGTCTTCTGAAAATGATTTGCAGAAGTCTATATATGCTTTGGTGTCAAAGTTGTCATCCTTGATATAGTCTATACCTAGAAACTGTCTCATCCAATAGTCAGCATCATAGTTGTTATGATCAATTGAAAATAGGCGATATCCTTCTTCAGCATCTGTTTCTAATATCAAACAACCTTTATCTATTCTACGAGTTCCAATACCTAACTCTTGATTGATCATGATACGATTATCATTTTCTTTCAATGTGATGAAGCTATCCTTGTTTTCCGCCTTAAATATTCCAATAGCAGAAACCAATTCGTCGTAAATTAGGATATTATCAAAGGTAGCTACAAATAGATCTCCAGACTTGATATGCGGATGTCTGGATTGATCATAGAGGTGGCGAAGTATATTAGTAGATTGCTCATGTACAGTCGCTGGATCCTCAAAGGAATGCTTCGCGGAATGATAGACTACATTCATGCTGACATCTACACTATGTACAAATTGGTAAGTCTCAGTAGCTTGAGAAAAGGACTTTAGGAAATAGTCTAATAGAAGCTCAGATAGTGGTTGGTCGATGATAGCCATATCATTAGAAATAAAGAATCCTTCGTCTTTAGATTGGTTACCTACACGGTGGATGACCAATTGATTAAGAACGGCTGCTGAGACATCTATCATATTTGATTGTATTTGTTGCGAAGATAGAAAGACCATTCTAAATAATTAAGCCAACTGAATTATCAAATAGAAAGCAGTGTAAAATTATTTATAAAAAAAATCATATTACATTATTGTATAATGTATAATAATACTATCTTGTGGTAAGTTAGGAAAGCTTCTAGGTGTTTTTGCTTTCCATAACTCATCCAAACTTGAGAGAACTATGACTATCCGTTTCAAATAAGAAAATAACCTAATCAGGGTATTCCTATTTTAACCGTAAATTATTCTAGAATCCGCTAAATGATTGGTGAAAAAGATATAATTAGTTCTCTCTATTTTGATTTGCGAATATATTTTCGTTGTCTACACGTTCTCAGTTAGAGAATGTTTTTCCTTACACTTCTATACTAGTTACGATCATATAGTCATCCATTAGATGAAACTCTATATCATATGTGGCTTGGAATTCACCAATTTCTATTTGCCCTTTAGCAATACCCGAAGTAAGGTTTTTGCTTACATCTGATATAGTCATGTGTCCTTTAAAATCTACTTTTCGCTTACCATAAGACTTGTATATGCACTCTTTTGCTCCCCATATGATGTGATAGTAGAGGAGTGCTTGATTATCGCCTTCAGGAATATGCTCAATCTCCTGATCATTGCAGAATTTTCTAGCTATTCGCCCTATCTTACTTACCACTTTCTGAATGTCAATACCTACAGAACTCTTCGATGCGATCACTGCTGTACGATCTACAGAGTGGCTAAGAGAGATATGATATTCACTATTGATCATTACAGGTTTGCCATGCTCATTTTTTGTACATAGCGTTCTACTTTTAGATCCAGTCATGATATGTAATAGATATCTAGAAGACAGCCACTCTATTCGCTTTCGTTCAGAGAAATCTTTTAGTAGATCTAATTCATCAGTGTTGAGACGTAGCTTTTCTTCAAAAAATGAGTAAGGCTCCTTATTGTCCCATACTGCAAATAGGCCACTCGGCTTGACTGATTGTATATAATGTAACGGCATACTGCAAATGTAATGGAAGCTGTCTAACATCATTAATGGAATTGATAAATAATACAACTACATTTGCATCATTGTAATCAGCCAAAGAAATAGCGCAATGATCAATATGAGTATTGCGCTTATCAAGGACTGGAGAAATAATGAGAAACTGTAAATAATGATACTTACTGATAAGCAAATACTCAAAGCAATAGATAAAGGAGAGATCGTGGTAGAGCCGTATGATAGATCATGCCTTGGAACGAATTCTTACGATGTACACCTTAGTAAATATCTGGCCACTTACGATAGTGAAGTACTAGACGCTAAAAAACACAATACAGTTACGCACTTTGAGATACCGGAAGAGGGCTTTGTAATACAGCCTGGGACATTATACCTTGGTGCGACATTGGAGTATACTGAGACTCATGCTACTGTTCCATTTTTAGAAGGTAAGTCTTCTGTGGGTAGATTAGGAATTGATATCCATGCTACTGCAGGAAAAGGAGATGTAGGATTTTGTAATCACTGGACGTTGGAGATATCTTGTGTTCATCCAGTGAGAGTATATGCAGGTATGCCTGTGGGACAACTGATCTACTTCATGGTAGAAGGAGATATCGAAAATTATTACAACAAGAAAAAGAACGCTAAATACAATGAGAAAACTCCAAAGCCAATGGAGTCGATGATGTGGAAAAATAAGTTTTAGTATAGTTGACTACCTTAAAAAATATGCATAGTAGGGAAACTACTATGCACTATGTATTAGCATGGTATCCATTGAATGAATAGAAAAAGAAAGCCCAATCACTTAGTGATTAGGCTTTCTTTTTCTTGAATGACAAGGTAGGAAAATCTAAATATCTGCCTCTTATATGTTATGGATTAACATATAGTCTCTGCCATTCTAATATCCCACCTAATACGTTTCTCACGTTTTTATAGCCAAGCTCTGCAAGCATATTCTTTGCATTACCGCTACGAGCACCGGATCTACAGTGGATGATTATTTCTTTTTCTTTATATGGCTCAAGATCATTGAGCGCACCAAGAAGATTGCCAAGGGGAATTAGTTTTGCTCCAAGGTTATATTCTGCATATTCAAACGGTTCTCTAACATCGATGAAGAGAAAGTCTTCTTTAGCGTCCAACTTGGCTTTTAGTTCTGGTATTTCTATATCTATCATTTTATAAATAGCTTTCAGATTAATAATATTAGTTACAAGAAGAAGGCTTAAATTGCTGCACTGAGATATCTATAGGCGTTCCTCGTTCTATAGTTTTGATAGGATCGAACGCTGGATTTTGAGACACAACATACGCGCTATCAAGATTAGTAACTGTTCCTAGCTTGTTGACGTTCCCCACTTTGAGTTTTAGTTGCTCTAAATAGAAAACTGCCTCTGGATAAGAGTAACATTTAAGGTCAGGAAGATCTGTCTCTCCACCACCACGGCTACTTAATACCATCTCTAGAGTACCACCTTTCTCTATCATTGTAGATTTCTTAAATACAGTACTACTTACGATCTTTTCTCCTTTATAGTATACTTCTAGGATATGATTCGGTTCAGCTGGATCGTATTTGTAATCTTTGATCACGGCGTCTATCTCCTGAAATTTAAGTTCTCTTTTCTTTTGATCAAAATCGTTACCATATAATTGTGGAAGCTTAGATAATGGATATTGATCAGAATTGTATTTCGTAGTACGTACATATATCTTACGACCTTCTTTTACTTCCGACCCAGGTTTTGGATTTTGGTCTAAGATCTGCCCTCCTGGCTTACCTACGATATGTATTGAGTCATTGACAAGGATCTGAAATGTCTTATCTTCTGCATCTGTACGCGCGTCGTCTAGTTGCTCACCTACATAGTCAGGTAAAGCCAACTTTTGTCCATGGTTAGTATAAAATTTGAGCCACATAAGTACGGCAAATAAGATTACACCAAGGAAGATGGCTATGTATAAGAGTTGTTTGAAAAATGCTTTACTAGTCAAGAATTGTAAAATTTTCATGTGATCTAAAATTGTTGAAAGTATTCTATCTAATAGAAGTTTTCACTTGTTATCAGTAACAGCTAACTGAAGTATGCCCACTGCTAACTTGAACCTGCCTACTGACTTTCGGCTGCAAATTGCAATATTTTATCTATAAATTCATAAGGCTTATATCCATTAATGGCGCACTGGTGAAAAATGCAAGTAGCAGGAGTCATACCAGGTAACGAATTGATCTCTATGACAATTGTCTCTACCTCCTCTCCTTTTACTCTTACAAATGCATCTATTCTTGAATATCCACTCACACCGAGTAGTTCTGCTGCCCTTTGCAAATCAGCTCGAACTTGATCAGATATCGCTCTAAATCGCTTAGGATCTTCGCTAAATCTAGCCGGTGTTATATTTTGCCCTTCTCCAGCAAGAAATTTCTCTTCTAATGATAAAACCTCTCCAGTAGCTAATGCTTCCGATGGTTCGAATATTTCGTATCGTACTTTGTCACCATCTTTATGTGTCAACATCCCACCAGTGATCTCTAGAAAATGATCTGCATCACTGCTATCGATCAATTGCTCACAGAGTACTTCTGGCTTCATCGGAAATTCTTCATTATAGTTGAGATCTAACTCAGTTCTTAACTCTGAAGACATATCCCACTCGGAGCGGAATAGTCCTTTGAGGTATATTTTGAGTTCGTCCGCAGACTTGATCTTACGTACTGCCGAGCTACATCCATCATCCATAGGTTTGGCTATAATAGGAAATGCGCCTATTAGCTCAGTCATGTTGGCGATCGCTTTGTCAGCGTCTCTTTCATAACTCTCTTTGGAGATAACAAACTGATCTGCGACTGTAAATCCGTTGCTTTTCAGAATCTGAAGTGTCTCGTATTTATCTATAGTCTTAGCGGCTGATTCGGCTGGAGATCCATTATGAGGAATGCCATGTGCTCTCAGCTTGGCTTGTACAGTACCATCTTCTCCTGGGCGTCCATGTAATGCTATGAAAGCTAGGTCTACCTCTTTCGCTAATTGTGTATAACTTAATTCACTTGGTTCTGATATATAGCTGGCATCGAGATATCTATCCATGATAGCTTTGCATTCGCCTTGTATCTGTTGGATTACAGGATGGACAGAGTAGCCGAGAATCTTATCTCTCACATCATCCGCATTATCTTTGAGAAGCATCTTTACAGGTATCTTATATAGCTTGTGGTCATCTCCATCTTTCATAAGGAAAATTGGAACAGGCTCATAGCTATCAGAGCTAGCTAGCTTCTCATATATATTACGGCCGCTTTCCATTGAGATATGTCTCTCAAACGAGTATCCACCCATGATTACGGCCACTTTCTTCTTTTGGCTTTCTGATTTCTGTAATCTCTCTAGCGATTCATCGATGCGAGCGAGTAGCTGTTTATATCCTCTTAGTTGCAATTGATCTTTCAATCTTTCCTGCACTGAGCATCTTATGATAAAACTCAAGAACTGACTTGGATTCAATCCAATCTCTGCTGCTTGATGGAAGAAAAAAGATGATGGTAACATCCCTGAAGTCGTATTAGGATCATTTAAAAATATCTTTCCATCAGCATTGATAAATCCATCGATACGAGCGTAGGTATGGAATCCTAAATAATCATATAATCGCTCACACTCTGATCTGATCGCCTTGAGGTGATCGTCTGCTACTGCGATCGGTGTAATCTTACGTGACAGTCCAGGCAGATACTTCGATCTATAATCATATACTTCGCCAGACTTTACGATTTCGGTCGGAGGTAAAGCCACTGCTTGCTGGTCTTCATTTCTCAATACAATACATGAAAACTCTCTGCCATCAATAAATGATTCGATGATCACTCGCTGCTCAGTCATATGACCTTCTAATACACAGCTGTCGTGATCGCTAAAGTAGCCATCAAGATATTGTACTAAAGCTTGTGGGTGATATATCGTCTTAT
>CALKJD010000109.1 GCA_937995755.1 uncultured Saprospiraceae bacterium
TATCAGTAATATTGGTACTAATGAAACGGCCATCGCCTTTGAAAGGCAGGATAATATAAAAAACAAAAAGGCTAAAAGATAGAATCTATTTTCCCTAGTATCAGAAAATATAATGTAGCTTAATAATGAAGCTAAAAAGAAAAAAGCATACAATACATCTTTCCGCTCAGATACCCAAACTACCGATTCGACATGCATTGGGTGCAATGCAAATACCAAGGTGGCAAAAAGAGACATCACGGTATGCTTAGGAAATAAATGGCTCAATACATAATACACCAATATACTATTACCAAAATGAAAAACAATATTGGTCATAATAAATGGTGTGGCAGATTCTATTCCACTCCAATAACTATTTAGCCAAAGCGAGCTCATCGTTAATGGATGATAATTGAGTGAAATGATAACACTCCACAATTCACCCAGATGACTCCATGTAGGATGGGTGACAAATGGATTAAGTGTAATATAAAACTGATCGTCCCAGCTTACGAATTCATTATCCAAAGAAGGATAGAAACTATAGAAGACTAGTAAAGCTAAAGCCAAGGCAGAGCCTATTGACATTACACACTTGATAGCCTTTCGATTTTCAGATGTATACATGACTACAGAAATTGTCTAGTAGAATATATCTCAAACTAAATACCAAAGAGAATCAACTGACAAAATTTCTTTACGTAGCTGATTACAGGTACTATTCGTTTGAAAAATTGGCAGAATTAAAGTCAATTTTTCAGAAAGATTATCACCTACTGAAGAAATACAAACTACACATCCTTAAAGATAATTAAACCCTGAGTTAAATAAATTGATTACATACATTGATCTAAAGATATTTTATAGATATTGCAAGTACTTAAAATACATATCATGGCTCATTCTACATATCCAAAATTATTATCCCCACTAGATCTTGGTTTTACTACTCTCAAGAATAGAGTAATCATGGGATCTATGCATACGATGCTAGAAGATATTCCTGGTGGCATAGATCGATTAGCTGCATTCTATGCTGAGCGTGCTAGAGGTCAAGTAGGATTGATAGTTACTGGTGGTATCGCGCCCAACTTAGCAGGACGAGCGCTGCCGATTGGCCATGCTATGGATAATGAAGAAGAGGCAGAAAAACATAGAACTGTGACTAAAGCAGTACATGATGAAGGCGGTAAGATATGTATGCAGATATTACACGTAGGCCGCTATGGATACTCTGAACATAATGTCTCTGCGAGCGATACCAAAGCTCCTATCTCTCCTTTTCCGGCAAGAGCCTTAACTACTGAAGAGGTAGAACAAACCATAGTAGATTATGTACAATCTGCACGTATGGCTCAACATGCTCATTATGATGGGATAGAGATTATGGGGTCCGAAGGTTATCTGATCAATCAATTTATAGTCACCAAAATCAACCGCAGAGAAGATCAATGGGGAGGAGAGTACGAAGCAAGAATTCAATTTCCATTAGAGATTATAAGAAGAACGAGAGCTGCAGTCGGCGAGAACTTCATCATCATATATCGTCTATCTATGATCGATCTAGTGAAAGGTGGCAGTACATGGGAAGAAGTCATTCAACTTGCTAAAGAAGTAGAAAAAGCAGGAGCGACTATCATCAATACTGGAATCGGATGGCATGAATCAAGAGTACCGACTATAGGAACCGTTGTACCCAAAGGTGGATTCGCATGGGTAACGAAGCGTATGATGGGAGAAGTGAACATACCTCTCATCGCTACGAATAGGATTAATATGCCTGATGTAGCAGAACAAGTACTCGCAGATGGTTGTGCAGATATGGTGTCTATGGCGAGACCCTTCTTAGCAGATCCACAACTTGTACAAAAAGCAATAGAAAATAGACCTGAAGAAATCAATACTTGTATCGCTTGTAATCAAGCCTGCTTGGACCATACCTTCAGTATGCAAGTATGCTCATGTATCGTCAATCCTAGGGCTTGCCATGAGACAGAACTCAACTATACTGTAGCCGAAACTAAGAAAAAAATTGCCATCGTAGGCGCTGGACCAGCTGGACTCGAAGCAGCATTAGGTGCAGCAAAACGTGGATACGAAGTGTACCTATACGAAGCGAGTAATCGCATTGGTGGCCAATTTAATATGGCTAAAGAAATCCCTGGAAAAGAAGAATATGGACAGACCATAAGATACTACAGTACGATGCTCGCCAAGCATAATGTAAATGTCTATCTAAATACGAAAGCTAATGTAGATTTGCTATGCAAAGGACGCTTTGATGACATCATATTAGCTACTGGTGTGACACCACGTCGAGTTACCTTCGAAGGATCAGATCATAAAAATGTACTCACTTATGCAGATGTACTCCGTGATAAAAAACCAGTAGGAAAGCGTGTAGCTATCATTGGCTCAGGTGGTATTGGATTTGATGTAGCAGAATATCTATCACATGATAGCAGTCATCCATCTGTCAGTCTAGATGTAGCAGACTATATGAAAGAATGGGGAGTAGACATGCAATACAATCAAGCAGGTGCACTCGCAGAAAATGGCGCAGAACCACTACCCTCACCGAGAGAGATCTACCTACTCAAAAGATCAAAAGGTAAGCACGGTAAAAATCTAGGTAAAACTACGGGTTGGATCCATAGATCAAGTTTGGCAATGAAGAAAGTGAATATGCTTGCGGAAGTATCCTATCAAAAAATGGATAACCAAGGGCTCCATATTACCGTCGGTGAAGAAAATAGAATTTTGGAAGTTGACAATATCATAATCTGCGCAGGACAGGAACCTCTCAATGATCTTCATGATGGACTTGTAGCTGCAGGACAAACCGTACATATGATTGGTGGTGCTCATATTGCCAAGGAATTGGACGCCAAGAAAGCGATTAAGGAAGCTATGGAACTAGTTATAAAATTGTAAGCAATTTTATAACTAGTAAATTCCAAAGCTAGTAGGGCGACAACAAAACTTAAATTCCAAATTCCAGGGCAAGTAGGGCGATAACTTGAAAGTGAAATTCCAAAGCTAATAGGGTGACAACAAAACTTAAATTCCAAATTCCAAAGCAAGTAGGGCGACAACATTAAGGTTTAAATTCCAAAGCAAGTAGAGCGATAACAACAAAATCCAAATTCCAAAGCAAGTAGAGCGACAACATTAAGGTTTAAATTCCAAAGCAAGTAGAGCGATAACAACAAAATCCAAATTCCAAGGCAAGTAGGGCGACAACAAAAATAAAGTTCCAAAGCAAGTGGGGCGATAACAAAACTTGAATTCCAAAGCTAGTAGGGCGATAACAAAACCCACAATGAGTCAAATGGCTGCTAATAGATGGATAAAGTCTGATTGACTGCCGACTGATTGACCAAAGACTATTTGGCTTCTAAAAAATACTCATCAGTTTTGGAGCCCATGAGTTTGCAAGGGCATTACACATTACACTCCTTCGACGTGTTTATTACCGAAACACTTGACTTAAAACTAAATATCATCCGAAGGAATCTTTCGATAAGGGCGTCTAATCCTTTTTATACATTTGCAAAAAGAACAATTATAACTATGAAACAACTTTCAACTCTACTTTTGAGCTTCTTGGCACTTCAAGCTATGGCTCAAGACTTTTACGACCTCAATACGATACAAACTATAGAAATCACATTTGCAGAAAGCAACTGGGATCAATTATTAGATGCTGAGAAAGCAGGAGATGAGAACTATATCATGGCTCAGTCAGTGACTATCAATGGTGAAGTGTTTGACAGCGTAGGTGTGAAGTATAAAGGCAACAGTACTTATCAAGCCAATCAAGTAAAGAATCCATTTCATATAGAACTCAATACGTTCAAAGATCATGACTACCAAGGATATAAAGATATTAAGCTGAGTAATGTAGCTAAGGATCCATCATTCCTAAGAGAAGTGCTATCTTATGATATACTTGGCGACTATATGGACGCTCCTGAGAGCAATTATGCCAATGTATCAGTTAATGGTACTCTGATCGGATTATATAGCAATAGTGAAGCTGTGAGCAAGACTTTCGTCAAGGACAGGTTTGGATCAAAAAGCGGAACATTTGTAAAATGTAATCCTCCTGCTGGAGCTGGACCACAATCAAATGATCTTCCTAACTTAGTGTACCTCGGTACAGATAGCACAGACTATTACGAAGCGTATGAAATCAAGTCTGATTTTGGATGGGCTGAACTACTAGACTTATGTGATACACTCGCTAATAATACGGACGCCATAGAGCAAATCTTAGATGTCGATCGTACATTATGGATGTTAGCTTTTGACAATGTATTTGTAAATCTAGATAGCTATATCGGTGCATTTGCTCAAAACTACTATCTGTATAGAAATGAGTTTGGACAATTTGTTCCTGTGGTTTGGGATCTTAACGAATCGTTTGGTGCATTCTCAATGACTGGAAGTGGTAATCTTAATAACAATAGCTCTAAGCAGCAAATGAGTCCATTGCTCCAAATCAATGATAGCGATTTTCCACTTTTACAAAAACTACTCAACGTACCTAGCTACCAAAAGAAGTATATCGCACATTGTAAGACCATGCTCGAAGAAGCATTTGCAAATAATGCATATTATGAAACTGGATTGATGTTACAAGAACTCATCGACGCATCTGTGCAAGCTGATAATAATAAATTTTACACATATAATAATTTCCTTACCAATCTAGACTCTGACATCTCAGGAGGTGGACCTGGACCAGGTGGAGGAGGCGGTACTATAGGTATCGCTACGCTTATGAATGCGCGTACCACATACCTACTCAACCAATCGTTGTTCACAGCTACAGCGCCAACTGTAGGCGATATACTATTCTCTAATGCCAATCCTGTAGTCGGAGGCATGATAACTATATCTGCAGCGATCACAGATGGTAGTTCTGCATATGTAGGATACAGAACGGACGAATTTGCACCATTCATAAAAGTAGCAATGGTAGACAATGGCTCCGGAGTATACGAAGCTACCCTACCCGTAGAAGCTACCCTTACAGAGTATTACATCTACTCAGAAAATGACGATGCAGGAAAGTTTTCACCTCAGCGTGCAGAGCATGAATTTTACAATTTCACAGCGACTACAAGTACTACTACCGTAGGAGATATAGTGATCAATGAATTTATGGCTTCTAACGAACTAACGCAAGCAGATCAAGATGGAGAATATGATGATTGGATCGAACTCTACAACAATAGTACGGCTGATGTAGATCTATCTGGATACTTCCTTACTGATGATTCTGGAGATCTAATGCAATGGCAATTACCAGAAGGAACCGTGATCTCTGCAAATGGATATTTAATGATATGGGCGGATAAAGATGATGACCAAGAAGGACTACACGCAGACTTCAAATTATCTGCGGATGCTGAAAGTGTAATTTTATCTAATGCTGATGGAGCGATTGTAGATGAAGTAAGCTACGCTGATCAAGAGACTGACATTTCATATGGTAGATTCCCTAATTGTACTGGAGATTT
>CALKJD010000110.1 GCA_937995755.1 uncultured Saprospiraceae bacterium
CAAGTTTGGTAAAGTAGATTTTAAGAAACGTAATTCGAAAATAAAGAATACAGATCTAAAGCAAGGTGAAGAAGGCGGTGGCCAAGGGGGTGGATCTACTGGGAGTCCAGGAGGCGGACAGGGATAGGTTTAATATCGTAATTATTAATTTTTCAACGTGGTAAATTAGAGTAACGATCGTTTTGATTGAGTATCTACCATAAAAGGTTTGGCGAGGCTTGTGCTTAAAAATATTAAAATAAATTTTCTTGAAAGTGATAGATGATGTTGATCGATCTAAAAAGCACAAGTTTAATATTTAACGAGTATTAGAAATCGGTATTTTATATATTACGTCCAATTAATAAAATACAATCATGAAGGAATTTATTTATTTCTTAGTTAAAGTCGTATTGGTAAGCGCATTTATAGGTCTGATTGTAACTTTTATATTAAGATCTCTTGATATGAATGGAGTTTATGGTCAATATGCTGCTAATATCACGGTTGTATTGATAATATTCTATAAGTGGAGAAAGAAGAAATAAGTTAGCATTTACTTATTGGGGAATACGGTGTATCATTGAGCTCCAAGAAAAAAGAGCCACCAAGTAAAACTTGATGACTCTTTATCTCAATAGTTATATCGTTGACTATTTTCTCGCTATTGCTCTTTTCGCCGCAGCAATCACATCATCCACAGATAATCCATACTTATCAAGAAGTTCTGTTGGTTTTCCGCTTTCACCAAATGAATCATTGACTGCCACTAACTCTTGTGGAGTCGGTAGCTTAGATCCAAGAAGATTAGCGACACAAGATCCTAATCCACCATTGCGTTGGTGCTCTTCTGCTGTTACTATACATCCTGTCTTGGTCACAGACTTGAGGATCGCTTCGTCGTCTAATGGCTTGATAGTATGTATGTTGAGAAGATCTACAGTGATACCTTCTTCAGCCAATGATCTCGCCGCCTCTAGAGATTGCCATACCATATGTCCTGTTGCAACTATAGTTACGTCTGATCCTTCATTCATATGTATCGCTTTACCGATTACAAATGGTTTGTCTTCCATAAACATAGGCCAAGACGGTCGACCAAATCTTAAATAGACAGGTCCTTCGTATTCAGCAATTGCTAATGTAGCCGCTTTAGTCTGGTGGTAATCGCAAGTATTGATCACAGTCATTCCAGGTAGCATGTTCATCATGCCGATATCTTCTAGAATCTGGTGGGTAGCACCATCTTCTCCAAGAGTAAGACCTGCGTGAGATGCACATATCTTTACGTTCTTATCTGAGTACGCAATGGATTGTCTGATTTGATCATATACACGACCAGTAGAGAAATTGGCAAATGTACCTGTGAAAGGTATTTTGCCACCAATAGCCATACCCGCAGCAAGACTCATCATATTGGCTTCTGCGATACCTACCTGGAAAAATCTATCTGGGTACGCATCTTTAAATTTATTCATTTTGAGAGATCCAGTAAGGTCGGCGCATAGGCCTACTACCTCAGGATTTTTCACAGCAGCTTCGTGCAAGCCGTCACCAAATCCATCTCTTGTTCCTTTCTTTCCGCTAGACTGATAGTCTGATAGCATAGTTTATATTTTATTAAGGTTATTGTCGTTGGTTATAATGATTTTGGACTAGTAGTCGCCCTGTGTTTCTTCTAGTTGAGAAAGAGCATCTGCTAGCTGTTCGTCGTTAGGAGCTGATCCATGCCATTTGTGGGTACCCTCCATAAAGTCTACCCCCTTTCCCATCTCAGTGCGCATTAATACGACTGTAGGTTGTCCACTGCCTGATCTCCCTTTTGCTGTTTGTAAGCCTGATAGAACTGATGACATGTCGTTGCCATCCATTTCCATAACGTGCCATCCAAATGCTTTCCATTTGGCAGGTAGATCACCAAGTGACATCACATCTTTGGTGTCACCATCTATTTGGCGACCATTCCAATCAACTATAGCTACTACATTGTCGCACTTATAGTGTGCTCCATACATTGCAGCTTCCCATACTTGACCTTCTTGAAGTTCTCCATCTCCCATGAGTACATAGACCATTTTGTCATCACCGTCAAGTTTTTTCGTTTGAGCTACCCCTATAGCAGCAGATAGGCCTTGACCCAGAGATCCTGACGCGATACGAATACCTGGAAGGTGCTCATGAGTTGCTGGGTGACCTTGTACTCTAGAGTTGATATGTCTAAATGTTGCTAACTCAGCTACTGGAAAGTAACCAGACCTAGCTAGTACACTATACCATACTGGTGATATGTGACCATTAGATAGAAAGAATAGATCTTCTCCTTTACCATTCATGTTGAATGATGGATCGTGCTCTAGGTGATTGAAGTATAATGCAGTAAGTAGATCTGCACAGCCGAGTGATCCTCCTGGGTGACCTGAGCTTACAGCATGTACCATACGTACTATATCTCTACGTACCTGCGAAGCAATTTTTTTGAGTTCTGCGATTTCCGCCATTTTACAATTGGTTGTTAGTTGGTGTATGTAACTTATTTGAAATAATAAATATAGAATTTGCCTAAAAATAAAATAGGCAATCTTGAAACACAAGACTGCCTATAAAATATCTTAGTACAGTAATACTAGTTTACTGATTCAGAAAGTGCTTTTCCTGGCTTAAATTTCACTTGGTTTTTAGCTTTGATCTGGATAGTAGCACCTGTTAATGGGTTTCTTCCTTCTCTTGCTTTTCTCATATTAGTTGAGAATGTACCAAATCCAACGAAAGCAGCTTTGTCTCCTGCTTTAAGAGTAGACTCGATTGCACCGAATACACCGTTTACTGCGTCAGTTGCCTGAGCTTTAGTGATTCCTGCTGCGTCTGCTACTTTCTCGATTAGATCTCCTTTGTTCATCTTATTGAATGTTTTAGTTAACTAAGTAATTATTGAGGCAAAAGTATATTAATGAAAATATATATACAAACAATACCCAAGAAAAGGGCTAAAAGAGCCGTAAATAAAGGGTTTTTACCCATTTTGAGGTAGTTGATAACACTTGTAAGATTGATTTGGCTTACTTTTGGAATATAAATATCAATTTAACCGTTCTATATCTCTCACAAATTAGCTAGTCATATGAAGAAATATACCATCCCTTTATTCTATTTAGTAGGCTTTTTGTTAATGGCTACTAGTCAAACGTCGTGTAAGGCTGGATACGGTTGCCCAGCTGAAGAAGCATATTATAAAAATCAAGAAAACCCTAAACCAGCTTCGACGAAGAGGGGAGAGTCCAATTTATTTGATAAGAAAAGAAGGAAAAAGCTTAAAGAGAGAGGACAAGGTTAATTATTGGCTACATCTACGCTATAAAAAAAGAAGTGCAAGCCCTATGACGGATTTGCACTTACAGCGGTCTCATGACCTATATACCAGTTTAGATTATAAACTGGGAACCTCCCCTATGAAAAAAAAATCTTGTTATAGTACCTATCTTAGTATTATACGATATCTATAATCCTACCATCGTTTTCTTTTTTGTCTTTTTTAGCTATTGTTATATTAAGAATGCCATTTTCATACGTGGCAGATATGTTTTCACGATCTATCGTTTCAGGTAGATGAAAGCTTCGTTTAAAACTACTGTAGCTAAATTCTCTACGTAGAAAACTACGTTCCTCCTTTACTTTGTTTATTTCCTTGTTAGTACTCACGATGAGTTGATCTTTTTCAACTTTAATCATGAAGTCTGACTTATCTAGTCCAGGTGCAGCTATTTGTATATTATGCTGATTGTTGTTTTCAGTAATGTTAACGGATGGTGTATCAGATACAAAGTCAGTACCTATAATATCACTCAAGCTACTGTTGAGCACATTGTCGATTACATTGGTAATCTTATTTGTGGTAAATATTGGATGGGTCATATTGTTTTATTTATGTTGCGTTTAAATATAAATACAACTGGTAGTAATGTATTGGATGGGTAATGATCCATAAACACTATGTTTGGTTGTATTTGGTGCAGCGAAGTACCGAAGAGGAAGTAAATGGTAGTACTTCCTCTTCTACGTACATTGCTTTTATGTTATTTAATGATAACTTGCTTCGGTGCAGCTTCTGGAGTTTTTCCTATTGTCAGATAAAGTATTCCACTTTCTACCTTAGCATTGATATCTTCTTGGTTAGCATCTTTTGGAAGATTAAATGATCTATTGAATGCTCCATAAGAAAACTCCTGAAGTCTATAAGTTTCTTCATTTAAAGTCTTTTCTATATCGGAGCTTATCACCAACTTATTATCCTTTACTGATATGTTGATATCTGTTTTATTGTAACCAGGTACAGACATTTCAATAGTATATTCCTTATCATCTTGCTTTACATTCACTGCAGGAGTGGTATTTACTTTATCCTTTGCTACAGCATTAATTGGAGTGTTCATGATTTCATTTACCATATTGGCAAATGTTGGAAATGCAATTTGATTTCGTCTTGCTCCGTTGCGGTATTTTGTGTGATTCATAATGGTATAATTTAGTATTTAAGTTTTAATGATTTTTGATGAGTTCTAACCTCAATTCTACAATACCACTAGATCAATTGCTATTCCATTCCAATTATTAAGACAAAGAGACAAGAATCTCAAAATGAAAGAGACAAAATGTCGCATTTGTAATTAAATGAGTGACATTTTGGCGCCTTGGTTTATGTTTTGTATGAAAAAAGCCAGTTGGAAATTAATCCAACTGGCTTTTATTTACACTCTGTAGTAAACAGGAATAATTAGTCTTTTACTTCGAATGTGATTTTTAGATTAACTCTGTACTCTTCTACTTTTCCATCTTCAACGGTTACATTCATGTTTTGAACAAATGCTGATTTGATGTTTTTAACTGATTTGGCAGCCTTCTCTACACCTCTAGAGGTAGCATCTTCCCAACTTTCTTTAGAATTACTAAGTACTTCGATTACTTTTAAAATTGCCATAAAATTGTAGTTTTTATATTATAAATTATTGTCGACTACAAATATACATATTAATAAATTGTTTAATATGAGTTTGTTGGACTTTCTGCTTCGAGTCAAATAATTGGGGTATTTGTCATCTTTGAGTCTAAGTTGTGATTGGTGTTTTGATTTCTAATTTTCTCTGTTTTATGTCATCATTTAGTTTCTACCTTTAATACTATGAACGCCATTAAACCTGTTGCTGCAACGTCTGTTGCACTTATACTTCTATGCTCATTACTTTTGTTGTCCTGTGATGGAGATAGTACTCATAATCACCATAATCAAGTGACTCAAGAGTTTCATGAAGGAACTCAGTCTATGGTTTCGGATATGGAAGCGATATACAGTAAATTAGATTTTGAAAAGAATAATTTTCAAAACCACGAGGCATTGATTATCATGGAAAAGAAAATCGATGAAGGTGATTTTCCTAATACTCGTAAAAACCTTATGAAGTATGCAAATTTACTATTGAGGGCAGGTGAAAACGATAAAGCCATCGATGTAATCAATGGGTTATTGATGGCGAATCCTGGAATGGAACGTATAAACGATTCGACACTTAAAATACATCAATTGTTAGCGATTACATATATGCGTAAGGGTGAGATAGACAATTGCATAATTAATCACAATTCAGAATCTTGTCTTTTTCCAATAAAAGGTGAGGCAATTCATACTGCACAGGATGGTTCTAGAGGGGCAATCCAAATTTATGAACAAATACTAGAAAAATTTCCTGAGGATTATGAAAGCATGTGGCTGCTCAATGTAGCCTATATGACGCTGGGAGAGTATCCTGATCTCGTTCCATCCCAATATCTCATCAAGCCTGATATGATTGAAGATAAAGTAAAGGTAAAGAGTTATGATAATATGGCTATGGATCTGGGCTTAGATATCAATGATGTATCTGGATCGAGTATTTTAGATGATATGGATAATGATGGCGACTTAGATCTCTTTGCCTCTTCTTGGTCTCTCAAAGGTCAGCTTAGGTATTTTGAAAACATAGAAGGTGAATTTGTTGAGAGAACTTTGGAGGCAGGATTAGTTGGATTGTATGGCGGACTTAATTTGAAGCAAACAGATTACAATAATGATGGATATCTAGATATATACGTCATACGAGGAGCATGGAGAAAAAATACACAAAAGGGAATTTATCCCAATTCACTCCTCAAAAATAATGGGGATGGGACTTTTACAGATGTTACGACCCAGGCTGGCTTATATGAAATAACAGCAACTTCATCAGTAGTATGGATTGATCTTAATAATAATGGTTGGTTAGATCTGTTTGTAGCTAATGAATCTAGACTAAAACAAAAGAGTGATAAATTTCCATGTAAATTATATATCAATAATGGAGATGGTACTTTTGTAGAAAGAGCAGAAGAGTATAAACTTGATCTAGTTGGATATTACAAGGGAGTAGCTACGGCTGATTATGACAACGACGGAGATCAAGATCTTTATGTAACCAATTACGTTGGTGAGAATGTGATGATTAAAAATCTATTGATGGAAAATGATAGTTTATCGTTTTCATTTGAGACTTCTCAAAGTAATACACAAGAACCTTTGTTGGCTTTTCCTTGCTGGTTTTTTGATTATGACAACGATGGTTGGGAAGATCTTTATGTTTCTGCTTTTGCTGACTTTTTGAGCGATGGTAGAAGTGCTGAAGTAGCAAAATCGTATCTCGGACTAGATAAGGGATGCGATGGGCCAAGATTATATCATAATAATAAAAACGGAGGGTATACTAATGTAACTAAAGAAATGGGACTTGATCTTGCATTGCATACAATGGGATGTAACTATGGAGATGTGAATAACGATGGATATCTTGATTTTTACTTAGGTACCGGAGCTCCAAGTTTCAAAACGATTGTTCCCAATAGATTGTTTTTAAATCAGCAAGCAACATCATTTGTAGATGTGACTACCTCGGCCAATGTTGGAAATATTCAAAAGGGTCATGGTATATCCATTGCAGACATAGATAATGATGGCGATCAAGATATATATGCGGTTATGGGTGGAGCATTTTCTGGGGATAATTTCCAAAATGCATTATTCGTCAATCCAGGAAATGATAATGCTTCTGTGAAGGTAAAGTTAGTGGGCACTGTGACTAATAAGGCTGCTTTAGGGAGTAAAATCAAGTTGACTGTTACTGAAAATGGAAAGCAAAGGACTATCTTTAGAACCGTTTCTAGTGGAGCGAGTTTTGGAGCCAATAGTCTTACTCAAGAAATAGGAATAGGTAATTCTCAAAGTATAGATAAACTAGAAGTTCGCTGGGCCAATGGATCTACGGATTTCGTGAATTACGGAAGCCAACCTATTGATAAACGTATTATAGTTACAGAAGGGAGGTTAAAAGTAATTGTTGAAGATGTGAATATTCTTACATTGAGCGGAGATTCAAAACACAACCATCACCATCATCTTTAATAAAAATTGAAATGAAGACAAATCGATTATTTACGCTACTATTATCATTGTTTTTTTTAATTGTAGTCATAGTATCATGTTCTGACGAAAGTAGCAAGTCTTCAACCTCAGGAATAGAAAGACCTTACCAACCGTGGATTTTTCGTTCTGTATTAGATCAAAGTCCACGAATGGTGACATTAGCACTCAATGACAAATTGTGGGTGGCTTATCGAACTACTACAGGTGGTTTGTATAAAGCTTGGAGAGGTGAGGTCTTATTTGATGGCCCTGTTTATACTAATAATCATGGTCCTCAACCCATGACTATTGGTGATGCTTATGTACAAAATGAGGATGCATCTGTTTGGAAATTAATTGATGGAAATGGAGACGAGATACCTTCTACTTTTCAGTATAAAGGACATAAAGTAGTAGACGATACTGCTGTACTCATGTATGAGCTTTCGGATAATACTGCACCATCGGTTGTACAGATCGAAGAACAAGTAGAGACAGTAGAGTCAGAAATCGGTGATATGATTCTACAAAGAAAATTTACAACATCTAATGTATCCGAAGGGAGGCAAGTAGTGTTGTCAACAACTGCTAGTTCTATTGCCGCTATCGAAAATGTAATTACTAACGGAAAGCTTACTCAACTAAAAGAGACTGAAGTAAAAAAAGGATCTCGATCGTTAGTCGATATGTCTGCTGATCTGGTACTCAATGCAAATGCCATTACCAATCTTGATGTAACTTTTGTTGCTGGTGCATCGATACCTAATCCACATGCACTAGGTGACGAAGAAGATACAGATGAAACACCAGAAGGAGCTAGACTAATCGCTCGAAATGATTGTAAAACTTGTCATAATAAAAATGTAAAAACTATTGGCCCTGCATATGTAGATGTAGCGAAGAGATATAAAAATACCGAAGACAACATTAAGATGCTTGTCATGAAAGTAACAAACGGTGGATCTGGAGTATGGGGTAGTCAGATTATGAATGCACATCCAGATCTCTCCCAATATGATATTACCAAAATGGTAGAATATGTGATGTCTCTCGATGCAGATACTGAAGGAGATGAAGTAGGTGTAACTACTAAGACCGACATGGCAGCAGAGTCTCCATCTACGGTGGTCAAGATGGAAGATGCTATTCCAGGTGCTGTGACAGTGATCTATAAGCAAAAGAAAGGAGTGCAGAACTTAGATGGTATGCAGACAAGTAAAGCAGCTAATGCTGGGATCATGCCTAAGTTTGATAATATTAGTGGAGCTGATTTTGCTAATAATAGAGATAATTTTGGCTTAGTGGCAGAAGGCTTTTTGTTAATCGAAAAAGAGAACAGCTATAACTTTCGAATCTGGAGTGATGATGGATCTAGGGTTTCAATTAATGGTAAAGTTATATTAGATAACGATGGAAATCATGGTACAGATTATAAGGAAGCAGCAGTAACTTTAGCTAAAGGGTTACATCCATTTAAGATTGAGTATTTTCAAGGTGAAGGGGGAAGTTATTTGTCATGGAATTGGAAGCCAAGTGGATCCGAAATATGGACGGTAATACCGGCAGAAAATATAATGCATACAGCTGATATGCAAAAAGTCATCGGCGACTTAACTCTACCTATGGCTAATCTCACTAGAGTTCCTGGGGATGGTTATATGGTTGATGGGGTCCATCCCTCATTTGATCTTTCGCAAGTAAGACCTGAGTCGTTTACACCCAAAGTAGGTGGTATGGATTTCATGTCTGATGGTCGTATGGTGGTGAGTACTTGGGATGCTGCAGGATCAGTCTATATGTTGGATAATCTCGATGCTGAAAATTCAGAAGATATAAAAGTAACTAAGATTGCAGAAGGACTAGCAGAGCCACTTGGTCTAAGCGTAGTAGATGATGAAATCTATATTATGCAAAAGCAAGAATTGACCAAGCTTGTAGATAATAATGATGATGGTCTGATAGATGAGTATCATACAGTAAGTGATGATTGGCAAGTGTCAGCTAATTTTCACGAATTTGGATTTGGAATGGCTTATAAAGATGGATATTTCTATGCAGCATTAGCTACAGCAATAGAGCCAGGTGGAGCGAGTTCTAATCCACAGATATCTGACAGAGGAAAATGTATTAAAATCAATAAAGAAACAGGAGCAGTAGAATTCATTGCATCTGGATTTAGGACTCCTAATGGAGTAGGTATAGGCTATGGTGGAGATATTTATGTTGCCGATAATCAAGGAGATTGGTTGCCATCTTCTAAGATCGTAAGAATACAAGATGGAGCTTTTTATGGTAATAGGTCAGTAAACCCAGAAGCGGTAAAAGGGTTAAAAGATACTCCGCCTTTAGTGTGGTTGCCGCAAGATGAAATCGGTAATTCGCCAAGTACTCCTTTGGCGATTAATATAGGCCCTTATCAAAATCAAATGATACATGGTGAAGTAACACATGGAGGGGTTAAGCGTGTATTTGTTGAAGAAGTGGATGGGCAATTGCAAGGTTCATTGTTCAGGTTTACTCAGGGCATAGAAGCAGGAGTCAATAGGCTTGCGTGGGGTCCAGATGGAGCACTCTATATTGGAGGTATTGGTTCTACAGGTAATTGGGGGCAGACGGGTAAGCTATGGTATGGCCTACAGAAAATAGTATACAATGAAAAGCCGACATTTGAAATGTTAGCAGTCAGAGCCAAATCTAATGGAATGGAAATTGAGTTTACAGAACCACTCCAAGAAGGTGATGGTTGGAATCCTAGGGACTTTATGGTGAAGCAGTGGTACTACGAACCAACGATTAATTACGGAGGACCTAAGATGGGAGAACAAGCTTTAAAAGTAAAATCGGCTACGGTCTCTACAGATCGAAAAAGTGTATTCTTAGAGTTTGATGGTCTGAAGAAAAATCATGTAGTGTATATCAAGTTACTTAATCACTATGTAAGTGAAGGTTCGAGATCACTCTGGAGCACGGAGACATGGTACACTATGAATAAAGTGCCAACCAATGTGAAAGGAATAGTAAAAAAATCTCCTTTTACGAATAAGCCAAATACATTAACCGGAGCAGAGCAAGCCGCTGGATGGAAGTTGTTGTTTGATGGGAAATCTACTGCTGGCTGGCATAATTACGGAAAGAAAACTGTAGGATCAAGTTGGAAAATTGAAAATGAAGCATTGACGCTTGCTACAGATAAGAAATCAGACGGCGGCTGGCAGGTAGCAGATGGAGGCGATCTTGTATCTGATCTACAGTATGAAAATTTTGAACTTAAACTAGATTGGAAAATCGCCAATTGTGGAAATAGTGGAATCATTTTTTCAGGTTTGGAAACAGAAGAGTATGACTACATCTGGCAGACTGGCCCAGAAATGCAAATACTTGATAATACCTGTCATCCTGATACGAAATTTGTTACACATAGAGCAGGGGATTTATACGATATGATAGAGACCTCTCATATCACAGTAAAGCCTGCAGGAGAATGGAATAAAGTACGGATTATCAAAGTTGATGGCGAAGTAGAGTTTTGGCTTAATGGTTATAAAGTAGTGGAGTTTACGATGTATAATGATCAGTGGAAAGAGATGGTATCCAAAAGTAAATTTAATGGTTGGAAAGGATTTGGTGAAGCCAAGAAAGGCCATATCGCATTGCAAGATCATGGAGATAGAATCTGGTACAGAAATATAAAAATATTAGAAAAATAGAACAGTGGCTTTTTGTCTGTACTTTTTTCTAGTTGAGTACAAATTCTTCATTAGTCATATTTTAAAGGCAATGGCACACAAAAAAAAGACCAAACAGCGCAGAGCGCTATTTGGTCTTTTTTTAAACTCTCAAACTCTCAAACTCTCAAACTCTCAAACTCTCAAACTCTCAAACTCTCAAACTCTCAAAAGTCTCAATTCTGATAGGCTCAATTCTAAAAGTCTATCGTCTCCAACTCCCAAACATTACAACTTAACACACTCACCCTCTCTTATAGTCAATACAAAATTGCTAAAGAAATCTACCTCACTCATGACACGATCTATAATGTCTTGCATGATAGGATCTTCTGGTAGATTAGCATCATAAGTGGCTCCACGAGAGATTACTTCTGCTTGATTACAATATCGCTCAAGAGTAAAATTGTTAAAGTCAAATCGTATGTCTTTCTCTACCTTATGGAATTCAATTAAATCCAATAATTCGGTGTAAGCTATCTCCGTCAGATACATACGCTTGACACCATAGTTATACATTATGTCATATGTGTTTTTATCTATCCTATTGATCTGCATTCCTGGACGAGAAGCAATTGGACAGAGTGTAGGATCTACTTCTGGTTCGTCCGGTTTGTCTGCACATTGAGCTAGTATTTCTTCTGTCGAATTACAGCCTGATCCATTGTCTTCCCAAACAGATGGAGGGTCATTATCTCCTCGCTCTAATACAGCACAGACTAGTTTAGAATGGCATATGCTCAAGTTAGGATTTTGTGTTACATTAAACCAATGAATTGAATCTGCTTCTATGCCATCTAAGCCAGAGATATCTGATAGATTAGGATTGCTCTGTATTCGAAAATATGGTTTAAATCCGGTTACACTTTTTACATTGGATAAAAAATCTAAATGTTCAAAATTACAACGAAATACTTCTATTCTATTGAACCCTACACTTTTCAATTTAAGGAAGCTATTAAAAGGGCCCCCATTTATTTCGTAAATATTTAAATTTAGAGTAATCGAAATTAATTTGTTGAAAAGAGTAATGGGTTCTTCTTGAACTATACCAGAGATTCCAATTGCTCCTGCTGTTTCTAAATTTCTAAAAATATCAATTTCTTCAATAGCAATTCCCAATAGCACAATACCTCCTGCTACAGGTGTATTGTTGAATCCTTTAAATCTATTTAATCCTGGTGAAAGTATTACTACATTAAACACTGAATCTAATTGATTAAAGCCATCAATTTCTACCAAGCTAGAATTACCAATTAACCTTACATTATGAATATATCTTGCAGTGTTAAATGAAGGGATGTTCAATAGGCTTATATTGTCTAAGAAGAATAACTCTTCTTGGATATACTCCAACCCTTCAAACCCTTCGATCAAACTGAGGTTTTGATTATCGATGATAGCCATATTATTAAGACTGTCTATCTGATTACCTCCAAAAATATAATTAAGGTTATTGTTTCTAGAAATTTCTATGTTGGATAAAACAGAAGCTTTTATATCCAATAGGATCTCTTGCAAATTAAAATTGTCCGAAATAGTTGTATTGCCTTCTACAGTCAAGGTGCTATTCAAAGATTCGATAGAAATAAGTTGGTTGCATAGTTTTATTTCTAAGTCGCCAGTGATAAGTGTAATCTGGCTAAGTGGACTTAGGTCTACAATGTTAGACCCATTAGCATCACCCAACAAGATGACCGACCCATCTATAGCAGTGCAATCAGGGTTGTCTATGACAAACGCATCTAACTCCAACTGAGTAGAAAATAGGTAATCTTGCACACAAGTCTGTGCTACACTTGATAGACAAGTGCAACACAGATATGTTATTATAATTAGGTTTTTCATTTTATCGATATATATTATTCATTACATGAGTCGAAAAAAGGTACTGAAGTATTAGTAGCAGTAGATCCATTACAATTACTTCCGTTCCACGTATCAGATCCTCTGATGGTAAGTAATTCGTGATCTCCTATTGCAAATATACCATCTGTATATCCATACTCTATGAGATATCCTCCTTCTGGATTAGGAGTTACCACTACAGTAGTAGCGTCAAAGTAGACATTGACAATAATAGTGATAGTAGCTTCTATGAAGAACCATTCAGTACCATTCCATTGTGGATAGCTGTTACTTATTGTGGCTAATACTTGCGTCAGATTAGGTACAATATGACCTGTAGGTAATTTAAGCATAGGTAGCTAGATCTAGGCAAACTAAAAACTATGGAATATCATAATTGATGTTTATATCTAATGTTAATTCCAATTATCAATGCTAAAATAACAGTTTGTTCTGAAGTAGGCGATGTTATTGAATCTAATAATAAGGAGTATTGCTAAATTAAAAATAATCCACTCCTTTGTATTTGTTTAAGAGGTAAATTCAAAGGTATATTTCTGCTAACCTTCTCTTTATACAAATCACAGCCGAAAAACTTCGGTAAACAAAAAAAAGACCAAACAGCGCACAGCGCAATTTGGTCTTTTTTTATTCTCTCAATAGTCTCAATTCTAAAAGTCTATCGTCTAAAAGTCTCAAGTCTAAAACTTAAACCCTGCAGTGAATTGAATCACCCCTTTCGTAGTCTCTGTATTGGCTAGTGGAGTATGATCTTCGTTTTGCGGAACATAAGCTATATACCCTTCTTCGTTACTGTTGCGTGAATAAGATATATCGAAATAAAAATTATCTTCTCTCAATCCTAATCCATAAGAATAAGTTGAACTATATTCACCTTCGTTCGCATCGTTAGAATATGGTGATTGTAATAATCCTGTTCCTAATCTCAATCTAAATTTTTCATACGCAAGTTCAGTTCCTAATCTAAGATTAACCACTGACCCCAATTCTTTTTCTATCTCTTGATTGAGTTCTTCGCCATATACGATGTCTGCAAGTTCTGGACTATAAGCACCTAGGTCGAAATTGGAAGATGAGTAATCTAAAAATTCTACATCAGCATTGGCAAAACCTTTGATTTTTCCTAAGTTGTACAGTACTCCCACACTACCATTTACTTTCCATGGAGTTTTGTATTTGTATTTAAAGTTCCCATCAGATGCTAATGCATCAGTTTCGCCATTGTCGAATGTATATTCGTCAGACTCACCAAAATCTTCAGTGATAGTATAATAGTTAGGCGAGTGAACAGACGCACCTATTCTAAGTGGTTTTACACCTTTGTAAATAAAGCCAGCTTTAAAGTTGATTCCAGCTCCACTAGCGTTAAGATAGTCTTCGCGATCATATTTGTTAAATACTTGTAAGGCATTAATTTCATCCTCTTCGACGTAAAATTTCTCTTCATCAAACGAGACAAATGGAATTCCAAGCGAGATACCAATATCTAATTTGTTGTCATAGTTTCCGGCCCATCCAAAGTTAAGTTCACTGACATATCCTTTCTGAGAAACTAAGTGTTCCTTTCTTAAAGAAGCATTCTGATATGCAATGTCAAAAATGGCTACTGGTACTTCACTTAAGCTCTCTGAATAACTTCCTACTGTCGTTCCTCGATACAAAAACGATTTGTTTAGATCAGCTACTTTTTGAAATCCAATAGTAAAATTAGATGTCTGCCATTTACCTGAGCTTGGTCTTGATACAAATACGGCAGCCATATTGCTTAATCCAAAATTAGTTTTTGATTGATTAGTTGTGTTTGCCGAATCTTCTACTAAGAAAGCATCTGTATTAGTACTTGTGATAGTAGGTGTAAACGTAAATTCTGATCTATAGAATCCTGCTAATCCTGCTGGATTGATACTCATAGCACCAATGTCGCCTCCCATGGATCCAAATGATCCTCCTACGCCAGCTACTCTCGCTGTACCCTGTGGTGTCAGCACAGAGTATCTAAGCGCGTCAGATATAGTCTGTCCGTAGCTACTTACTCCTACGCATGCCAGTATTAGGGTAAGCGTTATATATTTTATTCTAGTCATTTTATTTTGGTTTTAAATTTTCGCCAAAGCGTATAAAAAAGGTGGACAATAACTTGTATCATCCACCCTATATTTATTCGCGTTTATCTAATCACGAAGTGGTAGATTGTAACACTCCTCTATATTTAACTGTAATTATCCTCTTCCTCCACTTCTAGAGCTGCGGCTGCTTGATGAAGATTTTTTACTCGAAGATCCACTTGATCTTGTAGAAGATGATCTACTACTTCTCGAGGAAGAACTAGAGTTAATCTTCGATCTGCTTGAACTTGATCCTACAGATGATCCATTTGATCTAGACCTTGTACTTCCACTATTGCTGTTATAGTTTCTTCTCGGAGTACTTGAAGAAGCTTTAGTTCTACTCGTAGTACGCCCACTTCTAGTAGTTGCTTTCGTAGAGCTACCTGATCTAGTCGTCGTTCTATCAGCATTGGTATTAGTCGTTCTATTTCTCTTATAGATTGACGGTCTAGTGGATCTACTTGTCGTGGTAGTAGATCTAGTTGTCGTGGTAGTAGTAGCACCAGATTGACTTCCATTAGTCCTTGTAGTGGCTCCAGTTACCTTCGTTTTTGTCCCAGCCATAGTTGGGTTACTAGTTGCTCCAGTAGTACTTACTCTTCCAGTATTAGGATTTTTACCTCTTGTACTGCTTATAGTAGCTCCACCTTTTCTAGATCCATACGTTCTAGTATCTGTGTATCTTGGAGTTTTACTATTATAGTTGCGGTAGCCATTTCCGTTGTAACCGTTAGTTCCGTTTCCGTAATAGTTGTTTACGATATAGTTACCTCCACCGTAATATCCACTACCACCGTAGTATCCACTATTGAATCCATTGCCACACCATGAGTTATTACCCCATGAGTTCCATCTGTTGTAACGGTTATATCTGTAAGCATTACCCCATCCACTATATGCATAAGGACTTCCGAAAGAAACGCTTATGAATGATCCTCCATAGTTATAAGGATCATAAAAAGGATCATAGAATGGATCATTCCATCTACTTGAACCTCTATAATAGTTAGAGTAGTATCCTCTATTGAAATTTCCACCACTGCGGAATCTTCTTATTCTATTTGTGTAATTATAGTCATAGTCATCATAGTATTCGTAATCAGAGTCATCGTAATCTGAATTGCCAAATTCTTCACTATAATTAGTTTCGCTCTCTACATCAGACTCATCGTCAGAGTATGTGTAATATGTAGCGTCATCAGTATCCGGATCATAATATAGATCGTCAAACTGAGCTTGGAGGCTTACACTTGCGATTAATGCAAATATTAGCGTCATGAATGTGTGTTGTAGTATGCTTTTCATCTCCTATTAATTTTTAGATGGTGCAATATATCTCGACTCTCTTACATCGAACATTCGCAATTTATTACTTTTGCGATGATTTATCTGTTAAGGTGACTTTAAAGTCGAATAAATACTGTTAAAATGCGCAACTTGGATTCTTTTATCCACTGTGTTACAACACTATAGACGCGAAAAAGAGCTTTGAAGTTTCATTTTCAAATTCCTTATATTTTATTTAACTATCCACATAATGGCAAAGGAAATCACAAATAGAGAGGAGAATTACTCTCAATGGTACAATGATATTGTAAAAAAAGCAGAATTAGCTGAAAATTCAGCTGTAAGAGGATGTATGGTGATCAAACCCTATGGCTATGCGATATGGGAAAAAATGAGAGACCAATTAGACATCATGTTTAAAGAGACTGGACACGTAAATGCGTACTTTCCTTTACTTGTGCCTAAGAGTTTATTTGAAGCCGAAGAGAAAAATGCGGAAGGATTCGCTAAAGAATGTGCAGTAGTAACACACTACAGATTGGAAACAGATCCTGACAATGAAGGTAAACTAAGAGTGGACCCCAATGCTAAGTTGGAAGAAGAGTTGATCATTAGACCTACTTCTGAGGCTATTATTTGGAATACTTATAAAGGATGGATACATTCTTACAGAGATTTACCGTTACTTATCAATCAATGGGCTAATGTCATGAGATGGGAGATGCGTACGCGTCCATTTTTACGTACTGCGGAGTTTCTATGGCAAGAAGGGCATACCGCTCATGCTACTAAAGATGAGGCTATGGAAGAAGCCAAGAAGATGCATGATGTATATGCGACTTTTGCAGAAGAGCATATGGCCATGCCGGTTATAAAAGGATATAAATCAGAAAATGAAAGATTTGCAGGAGCAGATGATACATTTACGATTGAGGCATTAATGCAAGATGGGAAAGCATTGCAAGCAGGTACTTCTCACTTTTTAGGTCAAAATTTTGCTAAGGCGTTTGACGTGAAGTATCTCACTAGCGAAAATAAAGAAGAGTACGTTTGGGCTACTTCTTGGGGTGTATCTACGAGGCTCGTAGGCGCACTGATCATGACGCACTCAGATGATCAAGGGCTTGTGTTGCCTCCTAAGTTAGCACCTATCCAAGTGGTGATAGTACCGATACCTAAACCTACTGACGAAATTATGGAAGTAGCTAACAAATTATCTGCTGAGCTAAAATCTAAAGGGATTTCTGTGAAAATAGATACAGATGATAGAAAGAGACCAGGATTTAAGTTTGCTGAATACGAAATGAAAGGAGTCCCAGTAAGATTAGGTATAGGAGCAAGAGATTTGGCTAAAGGAGTAGTAGAAGTAGCTAGAAGAGATGAGAAAACGAAAGAGTCTGTTGCCTTAGAAGGCTTGTCAGAACATGTAGAGCAACTTTTAGCTGATATACAGTCGAACCTTTTCAATAGGGCGCTTAAGTTTAGAGAAGAGCGATATACTGAAGCAAGTACATACGAAGAAATGAAACAAATACTCGACACCAAAGGAGGGTTCGTAAGAGCATTCTGGGATGGAACATCTGAGACTGAGTTGAAAATAAAGGAAGAGACTAAAGCTACTATCAGATGTATTCCTTTAGAAGGCGGTGAAGGTGAAGGTACTTGTATCTACTCTGGAAAGCCTGCGACGCAGATTGCATTATTTGCAAAAGCATATTAGTGGCTTCTTGATTTCTTTAGGTTGATTTGAACTTTATATTAAGACGCTGACCTAATTATATAGACGATAAATATACATACACAACAACATTATAAATAATAACCATATGTCATTTGAAATTGAAGGATTACTTCACAAGAAATTTGAAACAGAAAGTAAATCTGCAACATTCCAAGCGAGAGAATTCGTGATTCAAACTGATGGACAATATCCTCAGTACGTTAAGTTCCAGCTTACGCAAGATAAATGTGCTCTTATAGATTCTTATAATGAAGGATCGAAGATTAAAGTAAATTTTGATCTAAGAGGTAGAGAGTGGAACGAAAAATATTTCACTAACCTGAATGCTTGGAAAGTAAGTGCAGCTCAAGATGTTGCCGCAGCTACACCTCCACCTGCAGCTGGGATGTCTGATTTTTCTGGTATTAATGAAAACTACGCTAATACAGCAACTCCAGCAGCTCCTGCAGCCAACGCTAAGACTGAAGATTTTGACGATTTACCATTTTAGGTAAAGCGTTTACGAAGTAAACGCGGAATGTGCGGAGTATAATGTGTTTTGCGCAGCAAACACATGGGCACCGAACATAAAAAAGCAGTAAACGCTCTGTCGTAGAGAGTTACCAATTTATTTGAAGTCAAATAAAAGCAAAGATCATTCTCAATAGAATATCACATATAAATAATGCAAGAAGAGTGGTGCCGTTACGGTTATCACTCTTTTTGTATACATTATGGTGTGGTGTAGTCTCGGTCTCAGCACAGGAGCTTATTGGCTTTTCAGCGGAATATGGTGATACCTTCATCGAGTGGAATGTGATACCTGCGGATGAAACTATAGATATAGGAGAGTTAAATCTAAGTTGGCCTCATGAGTCTCAATGGAATGATTGGCAGTATCAAGTAGATGGTAGGGTAGGAAATATTAGACAAAAATGGATCAATAGACCCAATGAGTGGGAGTTGATAGATGGGGAGTATGTCGTAGCTATTAAAAATCAATGGAAGGGTGATCTTACCATATGGAGGATTAAGTGCGATGATTATAGCTTGAAGTTTGAAAGTAAATACAATAATCTCGCTGATGAATGGACACTTACCACTGATAAATATGGTGACTTTGAAATTTATACTGAGTACGAAGGCGATCCAAGAGATTGGATTATAGAAGATAGTTTGGATGTAGATGTACCCTTAGCTATTAAGATGGCAATGATATTTATCTCAATTCATTATAGCGTCCCTCACAAATAGGGAGGCTATTGTTTTTTGCGCATTCCAAATCACCTTACACTAGAGCTGGCATAAAATAAAAATAGACCCTAACTACAGCTAGGGTCTATGTATATTTTATATTCTGCGAATTTTTAATTCTCCAGAGCCTCTTTAAGTTGCTCTGCATGTTCTTTGGTTTTCACTTTCTTAATGATCTCCACAACTTTACCTTCTTCATCCATTACAAATGTGGTACGGTGTACACCATCAAATTCTCTACCCATGAATTTTTTGGGGCCCCATATGCCGAAAGCTTTGATGATTTCTTTTTCTGGATCCGCTATAAGCGAGTATTGAAACTCATACTTATCAATGAATTTCTGATGTTTTTTTTCATTATCTGGACTCACACCAAATATTTGATAGCCATTCTTTTCAAACCATCTGTAATTATCTCTCAGATTACATGCCTCTCTTGTACATCCTGGACTATCGTCTTTTGGGTAGAAGAATAAAATATACTTGGACCCCTTGAGACTTGCAGAACTCACCTCCGTTCCATTTTCTATATTCCCCTTAAAACTAGGAGCGTTATCTCCAATATTCAAATGCGTCATGTCTAACTTATTTCGTGTAATAGTTAGACAAAATGAGTGGTGGGTTGTTCACACAAGTGACAATTATTTTAAATAAATGTTACTAATGGTGTAAAAGTTGAGAGTAGCTGGATTTGTTCCCTTTTTCATCGGTAGCAATAATAGTAAGTTCACGCTGACCTGAGATAAAAGCCTTTTTAGGTACTACTAAAGTATGATCAAGTATTTTGAATGGAGAAATGATCCATTGCCCATCAATATAGGTATCGATGCTTACATCAGATATGTTGTCTTTCACTGTGAATGAGAGGTCTTTATCTAAGGAGGTCTGTCTAGGAATAATGTTGGGTGGTATAGTGTCAATGTATAAACTATAATCTCCAAATACCTTAGTGTTAAAATTAAGGCTATCGCCTATTATTACTCCACCTTTATAGGTGAGATCTCCATCTTCATCTATAAGTACTGCACAAAGCTTGGTAAGAAGTACTGAATCTGTCGATATAATAGGAATGGTGATATTAATAGGCTTGTAAAGAGGACTTCTGTCCTTATGAATACTATAGACAGTATAATCCTCATTTCTAGATTCACTATAATTGAAATATAAATCTCTATCTAGAGCATTGGTTTCTAGAGTCATATGGCAGCTTCCAAGTTTGAAGTTGTAGGCTTGGTCGTATTTTATTAGTTTTTCAAAAGAAGAACTGTTCTCAACCATCTTATTACTACGGCTTACGTCAAATTGAACTTTTGATGTATTACCACTGAAGTCTGAAGCTTCGATTTCTACCTTTCTCGGTTTTGAACTAAATATTGATATGATACCGTTTTTACTCGTCTCATCATATATATTTAATAGGTTGCCTGGCATCGGATAGCACCGTACCGCCGTGCGTTTATGTTCTTTTTTATCTGCATAGTCTATATGTGTTTTGATATATGCAGTTTCATCCCAGTTGACACTATCTACAGTTACACCGTATCTAAGGGTGTCGTCTACAGACATTTTTATTTTGTAGATACCGTTTTTATTGCTTGCGCCATCCATTCTGTCCCATCCTTGGAGTAATACGCCTATACGCCATGCAGGAATAGTCACAGCTCCTTTGCCGATGGTATATTTACCTTTGCCTACTTTTTGAGTGGGGTAGTTGCTGAAGTGGGTTTGCTGATGATCAGGACTAAGTCCGTGAATAGATACACTAGCTACATCAGGCGCAATGTTGTCCTTTGGACCTATTCCAAATAGTAGCGGATTTATAGGTGTTTCACTTTTAGTGTTTCTAATTTCAAAATGTAGATGAGCTCCGTACGATCTTCCACTATTGCCTAAGAAGCCTATAAATGCACCTCGCGTTAGTATTAATTTTTCTTTTTGCGGATATATGTCGATTTCGTAGGATTGAGATGCGAGTTGAAGACGTTGGATGTACTCTTCGATCGAGTCTTGAAATTCAAACATGTGAGCATAGACAGAAGTGTATCCATTAGGATGATCTACATATAATACTCGTCCGTAACCGCCTGTTTGAATTTTGATTCTAGATATATACCCAGGAGCTGCCACAAAAAGAGAATCTCCGCTTTTATTAAATTTTGAAGGCTTGATATCCAGTCCAGCATGAAAGTGCGTCGCTCGCAGCTCACCAAATGATCCAGCTAATATGATATCATGCTTGATGGGCGAATCAAAATAGCTAGTATCTAGCATCTTCTGTGCATGTAGACTCATACCTACTAGTAAAATGTAAAGGCACAGCCTTATTCTCATTATCATAATGTTGGATTGCCGAATGTCTGGTGAATGAGTGTTCTGAGTTCATATATAAGACTATGAGTCGAACGCTTGCCTTCAAGAATAAGATTCTTAAAACTCTCTAATGTGGCTGATATTTTTGGATTGCTGGTAATTATTTGACCAATTTCTTGCTCTATAGATTTATAAAGCCAATCGATATCTTGCTTGATTCTTTTATTTTTAAATCGACCTTTCTCCTTGGATAAGGTACAGAATGCGTTGACTTGATCTGTAAGTTGGTTGATGCCAAATCCGTGTAGGCCTGAGATCATTGCGACGGGTACTCTCCACTCGATGATAGGGTGGTGATACAGACCGAGTGCATTGCGATATGACTTAGCAGATTCAGTAGCTAGCTGCATTCGATCTTCATCTGCTTTATTGATAGCTACTATATCTGCGAGCTCTACGATTCCTCTTTTGATACCTTGTATCTCATCTCCTGCGCCTGGAAGTAGTAATAGTACAAATACGTCTGACATTTCAGCCGCCATAGTCTCTGATTGGCCTACGCCCACAGTTTCAATGAGTATAATATCGTAACCTGCAGACTCACAAAGCCTAATGCTCTCTCGCGTGGCATGATGTACGCCACCGAGTGTTAGTCCAGCAGCACTTGGTCTTATATATGCATTAGGATGTTGGCCTAGAGCTTCCATCCTTGTCTTGTCTCCAAGTATACTACCATGTGTGACACTACTACTAGGGTCTATAGCTAATACGGCTACTCTATGCCCTTGATTGGCATATTGTAACCCCCAGTTTTCGATCAAGGTACTTTTGCCGACTCCTGGAGAGCCAGATACAGCAATCCGTATAGATGTTGGTGTAGTGTGATTAGACAGATAGTCTGCTATTTCTGTAGAAATTTGTCTTTTAGATAGATCGTTACTTTCTGCTAAGGTAATGGCTTTGCTCAGTGCAAATCTATCACGCTCTATGATCGCTTTAGCAATGTCGGTAGCAGACCGGTTGCTTTTAGATTTTGATCGATAAGACGGATTAATATGTTCCATAGTAGAATGCAATTATATAACCGAGTATAAACAGAAAAAGTGCTCTACCCATCGGATAGAACACTCTTATATATTTTCAGAGAGTAAAAAATACTCTAGATTTAGCTATTTCTTAAGCAGAAAGCTTAGTTACAAACTTAGTAAGCTTACTTTTTAAGTTACTTGCCTTGTTTTTATGCCAAGTGTTTTTCTGAGCTAGTCTATCGATCATGCTTATAACATGAGGAAGGAATTTTTTCGCTTCTGTACCATCTTCCATCTCTCTAAGCTTAAGTATAGCTGTACGAGCAGACTTCTTGTAGTATCTGTTTCTTAGACGAATTTTAGCGTCTTGTCTGATTCTCTTCTTTGATGACTGATGTTGTGCCATTGTATTGTATCTTTTAAATTGGGCTGCAAAAGTAATTTAAATATCTGAATAACAAAAGACTACGGTAAAAATAATCGCTTATTTGATGATATTTAAAACCTTTGTAATCCATATGGATTTATTATATGTCTAAGGTGTTGATAGTAAATTACTTGCCTTTGTACTTGTAAGCGATATAGTAGATGTTTCTTTCATCACTATTCTCTAAAGGTACTTCGCTTTTATATACTATGCTTACATTATAGCGACCTACCTTACCGCTAAAGTCATTTTCTATCACTTCATCTAACGGTAAACGTATATCTAAGTCTGTATTTGAATCGAGTTTTTCGACAACTCGCATCTCTTGCAGAGTTCTTGTCTTGTACTTTTTACTTTCATCTTGCTCTATATGCAATAATATATCGCTGAGATCAAGAGTGTTAGCAGAAACATTTGTCGCGTTTATGTCTGTCTCACCTTTCATGCCATAGTGAGTTTTAAATTTCAACTCGGACTTCAATATGGTAATAGCTTCTTTATCTGAAAGGCTGATTTCTTCCTGAGCCATTTTTTTTGTGGATGAGCAGGAAATAAACAAAATACTGAGTATGCTTATATACAGTACGTTGAGTGAGTATTTAGCTATATTCATTATTCTATGATTTCGATTTGTTTGATTCCAAAGAGGACTTTGTCGCCTGCGCGAAGTTTTTTACCACGTCTAGTTTCGACTTCGCCATTGACAGATATTTCTCCGTTTTGACAATACATCTTTACTTCACCTCCGGAATTAACTAAGCTTGCAAGCTTCATAAGATTTTTAAGTTCGATATATTCTTTTCCTTCTAAGGCAAATTGTGCTTCTTGTATTTTCATAAGTGTATCAATGATTATTAAGCAAAAATAGTGCTGAAATGACTGGATATTTTAATTCTTCCTTTGGCGAACTATAGAAAAGCAATGCAGTAATATATGGAGACACTTAATCTGAGAAGATAATTACTTGTCATAGTTCATTATCAAAATAAAATAGTGGTTGACGCTTAGGCAAATACTTCCCTAAGCAAATCATCTACTTTACTAATACCTACTATATTGGCATCATACTTAGAAGTATCTATGCCTTTGAGACTGTACTTGGAAATGTAGATTTGGCTTCTGCCTAGTCTTGCCGCTTCTTGGAGTCGTTGCTCTATTCTACTCACAGATCGTACTTCACCAGATAAGCCTACCTCTCCTATAAATGCCATCTCATCTGAAAGCGAAATATCCTGTAGCGATGAAATTAATGATGCCACTACGGCTAGATCCAATGCAGGGTCTGTTATCTTAAGTCCTCCTGCAAGATTAAGAAAAACATCTTGTTGACCATACGCTAGGCCACATCTTTTCTCTAATACTGCAAGTAGCATTGATAATCTTCGCAAGTCAAATCCTGTAGCCGATCTCTGAGGGTTACCATATATAGCTGGGCTAACTAATGCTTGTACCTCTATTAAGAGTGGTCGCATTCCTTCCATACTTGCTGCTACAGCTATACCACTAAGTTTATCTTCATTTTGCGAGAGTAGGAGTTCTGAAGGATTATCTACTTCTCTCATACCATCAGATTGCATTTCATAGATCCCTATTTCGTCAGTAGAGCCAAATCTGTTTTTGATCGTTCGTAGTATTCGGTAAGCATACAGTTTGTCTCCTTCGAAGTGCAATACTACATCTACGATATGCTCTAGTAGTTTTGGTCCAGCTAATGAGCCCTCTTTTGTAATATGGCCTATGATGAATACTGGGATGTTAAGTGTTTTGGCAAATTTTTGTAGTTCCGAGGTGCATTCTCTAACCTGACTTACGGTACCTGCGGTACTTTCTATGTGAGGGCTGTACAGTGTCTGTATACTATCTATGATCAATATCGAAGGCATAATCTGTTTAGCTTGCCTAAGGATAGTGTCAATATTTGTTTCGTTATATATTAAGCAAGCATCATTTTGCCCTTGTATTCGATTGGCTCTCATTTTAATCTGCTCCTTACTCTCTTCTCCAGAGACATATAATATAGATGTCTGTATACGTAAGCATATCTGTAGTAGTAGAGTAGATTTACCTATTCCGGGTTGACCACCAAGTAATACAAGAGATCCAGGTACGATACCACCACCTAGTACTCTATTGAGCTCATTATCCGTAAATTTTATCCTTTGAGTCTCACCAATCACTACATCTGCAAGACTTTTAGGACTATTATCCGTTTTGCTAGGTTCTTTCCACGCTTTGGATTTTACATCTGACTTAGTTTCTCTTTGTATTATTTCCTCTTCTAATGTATTCCATTCACCACACGAATTACATCTTCCTTCCCACTTAGAATGTTGTGATCCACAGTTGCTACAAAAGTATGCTGTTCTTATTTTACTCAAATTATTATAAATTTATGAGATGAAGTGTCCCCATTAATTGGGCTAATTACGCGTATTTACACATTATTTTAAAAAAAAAGATAATTTAGATGTGACTTTAGTTAGGATAGTGCGTCAGAAGTGCAGATTAGATAATTAATTAGGTTAATTAATCTTAATTATGAAAACTTCTACAAACACCTAAAGAGGTATATAAAGAGAATTGTTTTCAATTGGTTTTTTGGGGTTATGCAGGGTGCTAGGATTCTTTCTTAGTATCCCTGCTCTTTTTTAGGGGTAGAGTGTTTTTTTTCTTAAATAGAAAATTTAAAGGATAAGCGTTTTTATCTATCCGCACATCTTACACATCTATTGCTTTCTGGCATATAGATTAGCCTTTTCGGCTGGATTGGATTTTTGCACATTTTGCATTTACCAAAATTTTCATCATCTATATTGATTACCGCTACTCTTAATTTGGTCAGTTTTTCACGCTTGTTGCGAAGCGATACTTCCATGACACTTTTATTATTGATCGCATCCATTCGACTGATTCTTCCTAGACTATTCTCAGGTTTCACAGGTTCGGTCATTTTCTCAAGACTGTTAATGTCCTCTTTCATTTTCTCAATCAACAAGTTAATTTGCTTTTTGAGATCATTTTTCTCTGCGTCTGTCATAAAATTGAAATTATAGGTGCTACGTTAAAAATCACATTCATTATGGTAAGTACGATAATAATTTAACGAAAATTCCTTTATATTAAGCATAAACACTCTTTTTCACACTTAAGACTTGGTATGAGTCAGTTTTCCTGGACCCTTCTAGATGATTTTGGGCATAAATATGAGATTGGACTCTATCATGGTGACAAATCAAAGCATGTGCTTATACATATCAATCGCAAGCCAATTGTGATTGATTTTCATATTAAAGAGACTAAGTTGTATTCATTCTATGTAGGTCACGAATTATGTGAAGTGCAGATCTTAAAAGATATGGAACATTATAAATATAGCTTTGTAACCAATCAAGAAATAGATACCCCACTTAATCTTGCTCGTAAAGAACAAAGCCGTAAGTATTTTATACTGATTATTGCTTTAGGCTTGGCGTTGGTTCTATTTATATTAGGAATCAGTTACTGGATGATGTCGATTACGCATCTTCTCAATTGAATCTATAATATTTAAGGTTTTATAGATTTCTAATTAACAGTTATATTCTTTCTGAGTATATTTTAAGAGCATATATTCTTGCATTAAAGCCAATTACTCACCGAAAAGATCAAATTGTTAGTTGGGAATGGATATGTCTACGATTAATTATATCTTTAAACTATTGCTGTTGCATAAAGAATTAGCCTTTTCAATAAATTGATAGGAGAAATACCACAAATATTTGATAGTCAAATAAGATTGGTTTAGAAGCAAAGTAAATAGGCTGACAAAACTTGAGCAATTTTTTTAATAATTGATATATCGAAATAGTATAATATATTATTTTGTGATTAGATAATTTTTTATAAATTCAAAAAACTTTAAGAATGAAAACAATAACGAACGGAATTTTACTTTTGTTTATGCTTTGTCTAAGCTTTTCTTCATTTGCTCAGGATACCTATAAATCTGCTATAGGACTACGATTAGGTAGTCCAGTGGCTGTAAGTTATAAGACCTTTGTAAAAGAAGATATAGCAGCAGAGGCTTATCTAGCTTTTAGATCATATAATGGATATAGCTTTACGGCGATTGGCGTATCGGGTCAGAAACATAACCCAATACCTAGTGTTGAGAGACTATCATGGTACTATGGTGCTGGATTAGGTGCATATTTTTACAGCTTTGACAATGATTTTATAGCTGGGGATAATGGTTCTCTATCTTTAGGGCTTCAAGGGTACTTAGGTTTAGATTATGCTTTCGAAGATTTCCCAATAAATATTAGTGTTGATTGGATACCTACCTATTTTGTTTCCGGCTTTGGAGATGGCTTTGGAGGAGGATATGGTACATTAGCTGTAAGATATATTTTGAACTAATAATAAACGTTGATCAAATATTAATAGCGAAGGAACAATGATTTCTTCGCTATTTTTATTTGAGAAGATTAACTTATACTTTTACTTTACATTTCCAACCATTCGTTATTATTAATAACCTTCTGGATTGGGACTAGATAATTAGAAAAGAGAAAAGTATTATCCCAAATACTAGAGTGGAAGTCATTGAAAAATGGCTTCCACTTTTTTGTTGAAATAAGTTTTACCATACTTCTAACCCAGCCTTAACATTCCTTAACACATCGCTAGCGTCTTCATTGTAATTAATACAGATCCAAAAAGAGATCTATTTTATCTAATACAAAATACAGAAGGTGATGAAAGCAATGAAAACAATAATCGGAATAGTAACACTTATACTTATAGGGACTTTAACTATGACCGCACAGACAGAAGTAGGAGTAAAGACAGGTGTCGCTTTCAATAACAGTAATTTCTCTGGACTAGTTGGAGATATCTTGCCAGATACACGTACTCACTATGGATATTCAATAGGAATATATGCTGATGTTCCAATGAATAATAGCTTTAGTTTTCATCCAGAAATAGCATATGCATCAAGAGGCTTCAGTATGGATCAAGGTACAAATTTTGATGTTTTAGGGATGGATATTCCTGTAGGTGTAAGAGCGGTAACCAACGTGAAATACATAGAGACTCTAGCACTTTTGCGTTATAAAATAGGCGACGGTCCGTTTAAGGTTTTTGTAGAAGGAGGGCCTGGATTGGGGTATGCAACTTCAGCATATATACAGCCGAAGGCAACTCTATTGCTCGAATTTAATCTGCCGCAAGTAGATGTTAATCTAAGTGGAGATACTTACAATAGAACAGATGTAACCGCTAACATAGGCTCTGGTGTAGAATACGATACAGGTCAAGGCATCTTAGGAGCTAATGTTAGATATAGTCACGGTTTAGCCAATGTACTTAATGATCCAATTATCAACACGAGAATTACGAATCAGTCGATTAATTTGAGTGTGTCTTATGGATATAGATTCTAAGTCGGGTATCAAGCTAACATAGAAGGATAACAAAATAAAACATGTAATAGGAAGGTGACTTAATGGTAGAATATATTTCCTTTTACGGAGCCTAAGTGTATTGCGTCACACTTGGGCTCTTTTTTTGCGAAGACTAATTAGCTATTCACCATATGTGCTGCAGTCTGTGGGAATCTATTGAAAATTTCAATTTTGAGCGATTCATCAATATCTAAATCCCAGATTGCTTTTCGCATATTTTTAAGCCAAGAAATAGCTGATTTTTCAGTAATAGCATGTGGCATATGACGAAGCCTCATACGAGGATGGCCATACTCAGCTACATACAGACTCGGACCTCCAAGAAATCCTGTTAGAAACAGAAATTGCTTACGTTTGACTAACTCCATGTCAGTAGTGAATAGATGATTGATACTATCATCCGCCATGACATGATTGTAAAAGTTGTCTACCATTAACTTAAGAGTGTCTTCGCCCAATCTGTGATATATACTTTCCATAGGTTGTATTTAACTTGCTGCAAATCTACTTTTTAAAACGTGATAATAGATTATTCGGATTCCTTTTCACTTTTCGTATAATTTGGGTAACCTTTGGATCATATCTACCGTTGCAATAGTATATATTCTCAAAATATGAAAATCATTAAAGTTTTATTCTTCTTTTTAGTATTGATGGTAAGCACTACAGCAAATGCACAATTACAAAGTGAAAATCTATTCGTAGAAGTAGATGTCTCGGCTACAGGCGACGATATCGTGAGGTATGGTAAAATAACTTTCAACGATAAAAATCAGCCTAAGAGAAAGTACTTCAAGAAAAAAGTTAAAAAAGCGATGTTTTTGGATTCGATCGCTCGTCATCTAGAGTTGTTGCCTATAGAGAAAAGAAATACGCTTGTATATATTCACGGCATGTGGGCTTATAAGTGGTCTTTTCTAAAAGGGAATCTTCATAAGATGCAGTCAGACATGTGGGCCAATGATGCCAACCCTAACGGAATGGTAGTTACGGTGATATGGCATTGCTCGGTAAAGTATTTTGATAATAGAGAAATGGCGCAAAAGTCAGGAATTATTTTGTCTCCTTTGATTAGAGACATACACGAAATTACAGCTGCCGCTTCACCCACTTCTAAGACTAGTTATATACTTCATTCTATGGGCAATAGAGTTTTTAAAGCGATGTGGGAAGGTCATCTTTATGAACATATGCCCTATCATGCAGAGCATATTGCAATGGCTGGCGCCGACATTAAGCCCAATTCATTTGATGAAGGAGAAGCGTTAGAAAATATAGGGTATCTGTCTGATGATGTTTTAGTGTTTAAACATAATAATGACAGGACATTGGGTATCTCTAAAATGCTCAATGATTATGATCGATTGGGATTGCAAGGAATTCCTGATTTAGATAAAGTATCTAGTGCTATCACTGAAGTAGATGTCTCTGTCATCACTGATAATGAGGACGCTGCAGCCAGATTTAGTAATCATCGTTATTTCTATATGAGCCCTACAGTAAGAAAAGATTTGGCTCTATTCTATCAAGGTGTGGCTAAAGATAAAATGCCGCGTAGAAAGGAACTGGATCACCCAAGAAGATATATGTTAGAAATGCCTGAAAATAATTAGGTGTAAAACATTTATCTACTGAAGCTAGGTGGTGTTGTACCATTTTAAACTAGTGGATGGCAATTTTTCACACTTGATTTTAGAAGTGTAATAAATGCAATTTGATTTGCCCTTCAGTATTAATTTCGATTGCAGGAGCTGGTATTTTGATGATATTTAAGACAGATAAGAGTGTCTTAAGAAAATAGTTGTCGGTATCTATTTTAGTTAGATCTACATCGAGACTGAGATACCATTGACGATATCTAGGAAGGTCTAATTCATAACGTTGATCGTCTTCTTCCCATTGATTTTCGAATCCACCCCAGAGTCCTTGAGCACCATATCCCACAGCTACATTTAGCCATTTAGGGAAAGTATTAGATTCTGGCAGGAATGAATGAACATTGATTGACGCCCAATAGGTTTGGCCATTGTAGTCTTTAAGATACTTTTCGAAAAAACTGGTACCGAATAATTTTTTTGCTCTTTGATCAAGAGATGAGGTCGCCTCTCCTGATACAGAGCGTATCGGATCTGAAGAATAGCTTCTTGCCCAAGACGATTCTTTGAGGATGATTCTTTGTTCTCCCCAAAATTTTTGTTGAGCAGCAAATGCTCCGATTCCTATAGTATTAGCAGCAAAGTCACCTACAGAAAATCCCCATTCTGTAGAAAATCCATCCATTACCTCAATAGTTGTCTGAAATAAACCTCCACATATGATTCCTGTAGCGATGGACTGTCCTTCTGATAATCCAGCCCATTGAGCTCCTTTGTAGCAAAGTACACCTTGAAGATATGCAGTATAGATATGACCTACTTTATCGACCTGCTTCCATTCATTCATATCATTGAAAGTATGAAAGCCTTCGGTAGGATATTGTTTGTACCAAGTGATATATAGGCCAGTAGAGAATCCAGTGTAAGCTATTGTGCTGAATGTCAGGGCTTTGTTGAATCTACTTTTGTTGAATACAGGAGAGGGTTCCCAAAATTCAAGTGTATCTGACTGCGCAGAAATGTCGGAAATAGAAAATAATAATACTACAAAGAGTAGCTGAAGTTTGAGCCATTTAATCATTGGTCCAAAGGTAGGAATATACGCTCATATCTTCCATAATATTGATTGATAGCAAGCGACATATGCACAATTGGGTTTGATCAAGACAAATGGAAATGCATATTATAGGATTGTAATCGAACGCTAATGAAGAAAAGTATTATGCTATCGAACGATAACGACACTTTTTTGACCTAAGAATTCATTAAATAGCCCTATATTTCGATTTGATTCAAGGTAGATGTTAAGCCTGCTTTTAATTTAGATACTATGAAATTAAGACTACCCATTATTATTGCACTTTTCTCAGTGATGGCATTTGTTGTCCATGCACAAAATGAGATTCATTTCACACAGTTTGAGATGGCACCTATTCAGCTTAATCCAGCATTAGCAGGTGACTTTCAAGGAACATACAGAATTGGAGGAATTTATAGAGATCAGTGGTTTACTGCGGTCCAAGAGTCGAGTAGCTCATTCAAGACGGCAGATTTATTTGTAGATGTGAATGTGATCAGAGGATTACGTAAACAAGATTGGGTATCTGTAGGACTTGGATATTCGGTGGTGGATAAGGCAGGAAGTATAGGATCTACTAGCGATAATAATGGAGGACTTAGCAATAGTTTCTTTAATATGGGGGCAGCATACCATTTGGCAAATAAGAAAAGATCCAATATTCTGTCTATTGGCGTACAGCGCTCTTCTGTCAGTACCAAAATCACAACATTGCAGATCGAAGATGATAGATTTGGGCTTGTGAATAATTCAATATCCGAAGATGCCAGAATGTTTAATGAGATGCAAATGGATGGGGCATTAGAAAATAGCTTCTCTGATTGGCAATTTGGATTAGTGTATAATAGACGCGGTAAAGAAAGTGATTTTAAAATAGGACTTAGTGCTTCTAGGTTATTCAATGCAAGGTTTACAGCTGGCGGATTGAGGTCAGATATTGACCCTTTGATAGCAGCCTTTGCGGAATACAAAATGGCAATGGGAGGAAATGGAATGTGGATTAAGCCATCCTTACTATATATGACACAAGGACCTGCTAGCGAATTAGCTATACAAGGAAGAGTCGGTAGGCCAATGAATGAAAATCTGTCTATCAATGCTGGACTAGGAATGAGAATGGGTGATGCAGTACAAGTTTTATTAGGTGCAGAGTTTAAGCAATATAAAATTGGCGCGAGCTACGACATCAACTTTTCAGGGCTAACAGCTGCGAGTAGCACAGTAGGTGGTTTTGAGTTAGCGTTGATCTATACGGGTAGTATCAATAAAAAGCCTAAGCTGAAGCCAATAATTATTTGCCCTAGGTTGTAAATTAGGCGTAATAGCTTGCAGCATAAAACGTTATAAGATTATCTAGTAATTAGGATTCAATACATAAAGATTTAAATAGAACTTCAATGAAGGCATTACTTACAGCAATAACTATTTTCGGATTCGCTATGATCTCTTTTGGTCAGCCCATAGAAAAGGCTAACTATGAGACAATGATAGAGACCGCAGATTCAGCATACAACTCTAACGATTATATCAATGCCATCAAATGGTATGGTGATGCATATAAAGAGTCAAAAGATAAAAACCTATCTGCGCTAATGGCTGATGTATATTTCAAAATGGGAGATTATATCAAAGCTGAAAAACGATATGATAGACTTGTCAACAAAGACAAAACAGGAGAGTTCGCAGAAGATAGATACCGTCTTGCTCGTGCTAAGCTTTATCAAGGAAAATATGCGGAAGCTTTAACTGAATTTCGTACATATGCCTCTACTACTGAGGATGCAGACGGCAAAGCTAGCGCAATGCTTTATATAAAGGGTATTGAAAATATGGATAAGCTTTCGGATAATATCGAAGCTGTAGTGACGCCACTAGATAAAGAAATCAATTCTGCATTGAGCGAGTACTCACCTAGACAATATGTCGATGGCACATTATACTACGCAGCACTCGTAGGGAAGAAAGCAATTGAAATAAAAGATGAAGAAACTGCTGAAGAGTCTACTTCTAGAATATATATGGCATCTAGAAATGCAGAAGGTGGATATGATGAGCCAGTAGAATTGGGCACACAAATCAATAGAGAAGGATTTCATCAAGGTAACTTATGTTTTTCAGAAGATGGCAGACGTATGTATTTCACTAGAGCTAAGTTAAAAGGTAACGAACTAGGTGATTTTGCGAAGATATTCGTATCCAATAAAAATGATAGTGGATGGGGAGCAGCTGAAGAGATGCCAAGTATACAAGGCGACTACTATACCACACAGCCGACTTCTGGTCAATTATATGGTAACGAAGTAATATTCTTTGTATCTGATATGCCAGGAGGATTTGGAGGTATGGATATCTACTACACTACAGTATTAGGAGATGGGTATTCTTCACCTGTTAATCTTGGTGAGACGATCAATACACCTAAGGATGATATTACACCATTTTACAAAGATGGAACCTTATATTTTGCATCTCAAGGATATCCTGGATTGGGTGGATTTGATATCTACTATGCCTCGTGGGATGGTAGTAATTGGTCAGCAGTTACTAACATGGGATTCAATTATAATAGCTCATATGATGACCAGTATTTAAGTCTTACTCAAGATGGATCTAAAGGATTCCTAACTACTTATAGACCACATAAAGATAAAAAGTCTATCAAGGGATCTAAAGCTTGTTGTCCAGATATACACCAAGTTGAGCTAAGAGATATCATCATAGATTTACTAGCTTATATTGAAGATGAAAATGGTCCTCTTATCGGAGGTACAGTAGAAATAGTAGACTTAAGTACAGGAGATGATCCTAATACTAAGTCTAATTTTACGACTAATGACTTCAACTTTTTACTAGACTCTGATCATGAGTATATGGTAAGGTTTAGCAAGGAAGGATATTTCCCTGATTCAGTCACATTCAATACGGTGGGTGTATTAGATGACTATACAGTGAAGAAGACAATGGTGCTCAAGCAGAAGCCACCTCCACCACCAGAGCCAGAAGAGCCTGAGACACAAGTGTTGACTAAAAACGAATCTATCAGATTGAACAATATTTATTACGATTTCGATAAGTCTAATATCTTACCAGATGCAGAGCAGGATCTCTATTATCTAAAGGAGATTATGGATGAATACCCAAGTCTAGTGATAGAGCTAAGCTCGCATACAGATGCTCAGGGTACCACAAACTATAATAAAAGGTTATCACAGAGAAGAGCTAATTCTGCAGCAAGATGGTTGACTAAAGCAGGTGTAGATAAAGATCGTATCAAGCCAGTAGGGTATGGTGAATCTATCATCCTCAATCAATGTACTGAAGGTGTAACTTGTACTGATGATGAGCACAGATTTAACAGACGTACTGAGTTTAAAATCTTAGATGGTCCAGAGACAATCATCATCAAGACTCCAGTAAGCAACTGGGATAATCAAAAAAAAAACTAAATAGAAATGAAACTGGAGGTGGAGACGCCTTCGGTGTTCATGAGTTTTTTATAGACTTTGATAATCTTCCAGAAATTACTTTTGAGAATGACTCTATTGATATAGGTTCGCTCAAACAAGGCGAGTCAGCTGTAGTACTTTTTCCTTTTACGAATACTGGAAAAGGAGATCTAATTATAGAGATAGTAACGGCATGTAAATGTACGGATATCGAATATCCAAGACAGGCGATTCCGCCAGGTGGCAAAGGTATTATCAGAGCTGTATTCGATAGCACTACACAAAAGAAAGGTCAATTAATCAAAGCTTTAGACATAGTATCAAATACAGATCCCATGTTAATAGAAGCCAAATTCGCTGTTTTCGTGGAGTAATTTCCGGCTTTTCGTTAGAAAAACGGAAATACCGAAATGAGCGGTTTCCTCATTTCGAGAAAAAACAAATTTCCGGCTTTTCGCCAGAAAAACGGAAATATCGAAACGCGAGATTTCCTCGTTTCGAAAAAAAACAAATTTCCGGATTTTCGTGAGAAAAACGGAAATAGCTGAATCAAAATCCCTAAAACCTTTGAGATAAGAGTACTTCAACTATGTCTACCTTAGAAATTATAGCAACAGTACTTAGCCTTATCTATATAATCTTGGCTGTCAAAAACAAATCTATTTGTTTTGTCTTCGGATTGGTAGCAAGTGTAGTATGGGGATATGTATCTCTTTATAATTACAATCTAGTTTTCGATGCATTGCTTCAGGTGTTCTATATAGGTATGAGTGTCTATGGTTTGTACCTGTGGAGTGCAGGTAAGGATCAAAAAGAGGAATTGCCCATCAGGCACATGACAGGGAGGGATCATACGATTACAATAATAAGTGGTGTGGTATTAGGTATTGGTGTAGCATATTCGACTAGTCTATTTTATGAAGCTTCATGGCCTTATTTAGATAGTTTGACCACTGCATTTTTAATGCTCGCTACGTATTACTTAGTTAAGCGTAAAATCGAGTGTTGGATTTATTTTATCATAGCGGATGCTATCTATATTTACATCTATTGGGCGCAAGGTGCTAAGTTGTTTGCGGGTATGATGGTGGTGTATACTGTTATGGCAGCCGTAGGGTATTGGCAGTGGGCAAAAGATATAAAACAGAAATGAAATATTAATAAAATATACCTTGGCTAATCCAACCAATCCCAACTACTGCTGTTACTTTAGTATATGTTTTTCAAATACAAAACCCACATTATCGGCATTTTCATGCTATTGGCATTAGTCAGTGGCTTTTTTTTGCCTCAGACGAAAGTTACTTTCGATTTCGATCAATTCTTTCCAGAAGGAGACGACGATCTAGAATATTTCAAATCTTTCATTGAAGAATTTGAGACAGATGATAATTTTCTATTAATCGCCGTAGAAAATAAGGAGGGCGTATTCGATCAAGATTTTCTTTCAAGATTTCATGAGTATAGTATAGCAGTCAAAGATGTACCACATATCACTAAGGTGCAGTCGCTTACACAGATGCGTAATCCAATTAAGACTCCATTTGGGATATCTACGATTCCTATTATCCATATAGATGAGCCGTCCAAATATCCTCAGGATAAAGAGAACTTACTAAATGACGATAGATTTCGATTGAGTCTTATTAATGCAGATGCTACAGCTCTGGTCATAGCAGCAAAGACCACAGAAAAGATAGGCTTGGAAGATTCTGATGTGATGCTTAATGCACTTTATGCCGAGACAGAGAAGTATGGATTTGATGACGTACATTATCTAGGTCGAGCCTATTTTCAAGACGAGCTAGTGGAGATGAAGATATGGGAGATGCTAATCATCGGTTTGATATCAGTGATACTAGTAACTATAATTTTGATATTGATTTATCGAAAGTTTATAGGAGTCATGATAGCATTGGGATCTATAGGATTGGGACTATTACTTTTCATTGGAATGTTAGCAGGATTTGGAAGAGAACTCAGTGTAATGGCCGCTTTATATCCAGTATTGATGTTGATTGTGGGTACTTCGGACGTAATACATATTATGACGAAGTATACGGATCTACTCAAGGAAGGTAAAGAGAAGTTAGAAGCCATGACTACAACAGTCAAAGAAATAGGAATGGCGACATTACTTACCTCGTTGACTACGGCTGTAGGTTTTGCAACTTTACTTACATCTAATGTGGGGCCGATTAGAGAGTTTGGTGTCAATGCTGCTGTCGGAGTTATGATTGCCTATGTAACAGTGATATTTTTTACTACTTCTGTACTCTTGTTTTTTGATAGAGAGCAGATTATCAAAGAGTCAAATTCGGATGGAAGATTAAGTAATTGGTTAGGCAAATGTTATACGCAGGTGAAGTTCAATCCTAAAAAGATATTGATGGTCTGTGCAGTAATAATGGGACTTTGTTTTGCAGGGATAAGTATGATTACGACCAATTATGATATCAGCAGTACATTGCCTAGAGATAGTAATATATCTAATGACTTCAAATATTTTGAAAAGGAATTTGCTGGATTTCGACCATTAGAATTTGCAGTGGAGAGTATGGGCGCATATAAAGTAGATAGCTATGAAGTAGTACGAGAAATTAGTAAACTAGAAGATCACCTTCAGTCTACTGGAGTGATTAATGCAATTATGTCTCAAGCTACGATGTATAAGAGTGTCAATAAAATGAATAACAGTAATCGCGCTGATGCATATGTGTTTACAGATAATGAAAGAGATTTCGTTAATCAGAAAAAAATGATCCAAAAATCTAGGATGCTGGATCAAGCGGTACTGATCAATAAAGATAAAACCAAAACTCGTATCTCTAGCCGAATAGCTGATATAGGTGCGGATAGTATTAGAGTACTCAATCAACGAATAGATCAGTGGATTACTACTAATCTAGATCAAGATATAGTGAGTATCCGTAGTACGGGTACTGGACTTATCATAGATAAGAATGCGGTGTATATTAGAGATAATTTGCTCCAAGGTTTGGCTCTGGCATTAATAATAGTTAGTGTATTGATGGGCTTCTTATTTAAGAGTTTTAGGATGGTGATCATTGCATTGATCCCTAATATAATTCCTCTTCTGTTTGCCGCTGGCTTGATAGGTTGGTTAGGAATAGATCTAGAGGCAGGAATATCTATAATCTTTGCCATAGTGTTTGGTATAGCCGTGGATGATACTATACACTTTCTGAGTAAGTATAAGTTGGAGCGAGTCAAAGGCAAATCTGTAGAGGAATCGCTGGAAGTATGTTATACCGAGACAGGAAAAGCAATTATGATAACTACGGTGATCTTATTCTTTGGATTCTTAGTACTCTTATTATCTAATTCAATGCCGACCAATATCGTGGGTATGTTGATATCAGTGACATTAGTTACGGCATTAGTATTCGATTTATACTTGCTTCCAATTTTGATTAGATATTTGATGCCTAAAGATAGTTAACCCAGTAAGAGAACACTTTAACTAATTATGGGTTTGGATTACTTCATTACCTTTGCAACTTATGAGTATAACTAAAGAGAAAAAGAAAAGCTTAGACTGGCCGCTGCTCAAGAGAGTATTAGCTACGGCTTTGCCATACAAATCACTTTTTCTTTTTTGTATCATATTGCCTATTATCCTTGCTCCGGTTACTACGATCAGACCTTATATCGTCAAAGTAATGGTGGATAACCATATACTTAAGGAAGATCTTGATGGTCTTGGGTTTATGGCTTTGCTATTTGTTGGAGCGGTTATCTTAGATGCTTTGCTTAGGTATACCTTTATATATACCACAGCATTACTAGGTCAATCAGTGATCAAGGATATGCGTGTCAAAGTCTTTAACCATATCACCAATTTGAAACTTAAATACTTTGATAAGACAGCAATAGGTACCGCTACTACAAGAACGATTAGTGATATTGAAGCTATTAACAACGTATTTGCTCAAGGTGTAATTACCATATTTGGTGACTTGCTGATAGTCGTAGCTGTAATTTGTGTCATGTTTTACACAAGTTGGATCTTGACGGTGATAAGTTTGGTGACATTGCCATTGTTGATCATTGCAACTTATATATTTAAAGAGAAAGTTAAGTCGACTTTTCAGGCAGTGAGAACGCAGATCAGTAAGATGAATGCATTTTTGCAAGAGCGTATTACAGGAATGAATGTGGTACAAATATTTAATGCTGAAAAACGAGAAGCGGATAAATTTAGGGAAATAAATAGAGCATATACTAAAGCGAATTTAGACTCAGTATTTTATTATGCCGTTTTCTTTCCAGTAGTAGAGCTTATTACAACGATCTCTTTAGCCTTGATGATTTGGTTAGGAGCTAGAGCATATTTGCAAGACTATGTAAGTTTTGGATCCTTGGTGGCATTTCCTTTATTTCTAAATCTGCTTTTCCGTCCTGTAAGAATGTTAGCAGATAAATTTAACACGCTACAGATGGGGTTAGTAGCTGCGGACAGAGTTTTTGATGTGTTAGATGATCAGTCTATTATCGAAGACAAGGGTACCATAGTAGCTCAAAATATCAAAGGTAAAGTCGAATTTGAAGATGTTTCGTTTGCTTATGATGATGAAAACTATGTACTTAATAATGTAAGCTTTACCCTTAATCCTGGAGAGACCTTAGCGATAGTTGGAAGTACTGGATCTGGGAAGAGTACTATTATCAACATACTCAATAGATTCTACGAGATACAATCTGGAAATATTAAGGTGGATGGTGTTAATGCCAAAGACTATACATTGGACAGTCTGCGTAAGTCAGTATCTATGGTTTTGCAAGACGTGTTCTTGTTTAATGGGACCGTACTAGAAAATATTACACTAAGAGATAAGAGTATAGATAGAGCCAAAGTGATTGCTGCCAGCAAGCAGATAGGAGCGCACGTATTTATAGAAGCGCTTCCAGATGGATATGATTTCAAAGTAACAGAGCGTGGTAGTAATTTATCAGTAGGGCAGCGTCAATTGATTTCCTTTGTAAGAGCCTTAGTATTTGATCCGACTATTTTAGTACTAGATGAAGCTACAGCATCGATAGATACTGAGACTGAAGCTATTATCCAATTTGCGATTGAGAAATTAATAGCCAAGAGAAGTTCTATCATCATAGCACATAGATTATCTACGATTCGACATGCTAATAATATCATGGTGTTAGATAAAGGAAATATCGTAGAGTTCGGACCTCATGACAAACTGATGGAAATAGAGGGAGGCAAGTATCGACAGCTTTATGATATGCAGTTTAGCGACGAAGAAGCAGCTTAATAAGTATTTTTTTGCTCTTAGTATAGTGATATAGTATTTGTTGTTTTAAGGATTTTATCGATTCTTTACCATCGTTGGTCCATTCCTCTAAACTATTATCTTTGTGAAAGGTGTTATAGTATTTAGGTACGATACACAATCAAAAGAAACATATGACAGTATTCAAAGAATTTCAAATCGGAGGCGGTGGCCCACAAGGTAAAAGCCCTTTTGGGGGAATTGCAGGGCTAATTTCACTTGCACTATTTATGATGGTGGCATTTTTTTTATTCAAAGGATTATTTTGGATACTAAATTTAGTAGCACCCGTATTATTGATTGCCACACTAATAATGGACTATACAGTAGTTACTGATTTTGTGAAGTTTCTTATTAAGTTACTCAAAGACAATCCACTTTTTGGAATAGTAGCTATAGTATTAAGTTTGGTAGCATATCCGTTTACAGCCGGATTTTTGTTTTTTAAGATGATGGGAAGACGCGCTATCAAGAAAATGCAAGAACAGCATAAAGGAATGAATGCAAATCAAGATGATGTAAATGATGTCGATGATGAAGGTTTTGCAGACTATGAGGAAATAGAAACACTAGAACTTCCAGACATAGAGGTACAAAAACCGAAAGGTAGAAATAACGATTATGATCAGATGTTCGATTAGTCGGATTTTCTATTCATGATTTTGCTATTTTTCATATCGATAGGGCTAAGTATAGGATACATATATCTTCTCCAATGGATCACGGAAGGATGGGGAGCTTGTGAATCTTATAAGCATACAGGTGAAAATGTCAAAGTATCGATCATTATAGCCGCGCGTAATGAGGAGAAATATATAGTCGATTGTCTATCGAGTATATTTAAGAATAGCTATCCAGAAAAATTATTAGAAATTATTGTCGTAGATGATCAATCAGAAGATCAAACGGTGGCGATAATCAAAGAAAAATATCCACAAGTAACCTTACTGTCTACAGTCAAGAATATAGGTAAAAAAGCGGCTATAGAGCTTGCAGCTAAGTATGCCACTGGAGAGCTTTTAATATTTACAGACGCAGACTGTACGGTACCTGATACTTGGGTAGCTACGATGGTGTCTAACTATGATTCTGATCTCGTAAGCTTCATCGCAGCACCTGTACAGATTGATTTAGAAGATACTTGCTTGAGTAGATTTCAGTATCTCGATGTGGCAGCGACCATGGCAGTAACAGCTAATGGTATTCATCGTCAAAGCTACTATTCAGCTAACGGTGCTAATATGGCTGTCAACAGAGAGCAATTTTTACAATTGTATGAAGTCAGAAGGGATGCTGAGATAGCCTCTGGAGATGATATGTTTACGATTCAGTATCTAGCCAAGAAAGACCCCAATAAAATTACATACGTTAGATCATTAGAGGCTACAGTAACGACCAAAGGAGAAAAGACCATCGCTGATCTTATCTCACAAAGAAAGCGCTGGGCAGGTAAGAGTCGTCATTATCCGGAGAAGAATATTGTATTAGTTCAGGGCTATGTATTCCTATTAGTAGCTTTGATGGTATTCAATGCTGTGTTTGGATTATTTACAGATGGCTTCGGAGTTTTCATCGCCTTACTCATGCTGTTTATCAAAGTAACAATGGACTATCTTTTTCTTAGCCATATTTGTCAACATTATGAAAAAAAAGAAGCCACTAAGAAATATCTTATCTCAGCGGCTTCGTATAATATCTATATCTTATTTGCAGGGCTTGTAGCCATCCTTCCTGGTAAGTATGTGTGGAAGGGTAGAAGCCTAAAGTAGTTATGCTAAAATTTTACATTTACTAAGCCTACTAAGTCTTTCACTTCTCGTAATGTTTCTTGAGCTTTCTTTCTGATCTCCGCGGATGATGTTTTGATCTCATCTTTTAACGCTCTTTTATTGATGGATAGCTCAGCCTTACGTTCTTTAAAAGTAGATGTCATCGCTACTAAAGCATCAGCAGTAGCTTCTTTAAGTTCGGAATATTTTAATTTACCATCCTTGTAAGTGTCCATGATTTGATCATGTTGCTCTATGGCTCCTGCAGCTTTCATCATTAGAAATAGATTCGCTATTCCAGGACTCATTTCACCCGCAGGGGTATCTCCAGTATCTGTCACCGCAGATTTGATTTGCTTACGCAATCTTGCTTCGTCTGCAAAGCAGCTAATCCAATGCTTCTCACCGGCAGACTTACTCATCTTTCGTAATGGATCTGCAGTAGACGCAATCTTAGGCGTTTCCGTATGCAGTCCTTCAGGCATTACGAAATACTCTTTTCCTACTTGATTGTTAAATCGTTTGGCAATGCTTCTAGAGAGCTCTAAATGCTGATCTTGATCTTTTCCTACAGGTACATAGTCTGCCTTGTATATGAGGATGTCGGCTGTCTGTAGTACAGGGTAATCTAGTAGACCGGCAGAGATGAAATCGTCTTTACTTTCAGAACTAGATTTTTCACTCTTATCTTTATACTGTGTCATATTAGTCAGTCTACCAATAGAGCAGAAGTTGTTGAATATCCAACAAAGCTCAGTATGCTCAGGTATTAAGGACTGAATAAACAGATTTTTAGGCTTGACACCTACGGACACCAAGTTAAGTATGAGTTCCCAAGTGTTTTCCCTTAGCTTTTTCACATTGTATGGCATAGTCATGGCATGATAATCCACTACACCATAGTAGCATTTAAATTGTTCTTGTAGGGATACCCAATTCTGTACAGCTCCGAAGTAGTTTCCTAAGTGGATAGTTCCAGTGGGTTGTATAGCACTAAGTACAGTCTTTTGCTCGCTCATATCTTTATTCCTTTTCTTTGAAAATTATAAGAGCGCAAAAATAAGAAAGATTATTCTAGGATAGTGGGTTGATATGAGTAGTAATATGAATGTTGTTTATTTCGTTGTATGATGTATATAAGGTGAGAAATTGTTTAAGGTGAGTCGTATTTCTATTATAATAATGGATTGGTAATAAACCTCAAGGAATTGTTAACTGGGAGTTTAGATGATGTAGGGTAATTGCACTTTCTTATTTTAGATGATAGGAAGTGAAGAGTATGAAGCGATTAGGATGCATTAGTAAATCACAAAACGTTATCTACCATGATACAATTACCATCTGTTCCACAGTATATATTGGAGTCTAGCTTAAGTTTGATTACGTTTTATGCTATCTTTTATTGGCTTTTGAGAAAAGATACTTTTCATCATTTCAATAAGTATTATCTTTTAACCACTTCACTTATTTCAGTCTTACTGCCTTTTATAGATTTCCATGTAATTGATACGGCTAATCAGGCAGCTGGTAGTGTAGAAAGTCTCATTCAGTATAGAGCAGATCTGAAGCAGTATGAATCAGGTATGTCCAATAATATGTTTTACACTATTACGATTAGTGATGTAGTAAAAGCAGTATTTTATGTAGGTGTTTTTCTAACAGGCTTGAAGTTTTTGCACTCTTTATTTCAATTGATAGATAAAGTAAAGAAGAATAAAAGAAGATCAGTATCTGAGGATACTCCTAAGAATATTTTGGGCTCATCGGTTTTTAGTTTTTTATATTGGAATGAAGAAGCTAACAGTATAAATAATCAACTACTGATGAAAGCAAATGCGTCAAAACTTAAACCTTGGCATAGTATAGATGTGATCATTATGGAATTGTTGGTAGTGGTAAATTGGATTAATCCATTGATTTATTTATTTAGAAATAGATTTTATAAAATTAATGAATATGTAATCGACGAAAGTATTGCTGCGCACAGTGGCGGAAGAAAACAATATGCAGAGCAGCTAATGGAAACTAATTTAAAGTTTAATACCAATCAAGATAGAAGTAATTATGTGTCTATAGTAGATAGAGTAATGGTACTTACTAAAAAGAGAACATCTGCTTTGGGCAAGTTGAAACCTTTGTTAGTGATTCCTATGGCTTTTGTTATGATGTCATTATATTCCTTTGACTATGCCGATAAGCTACCAGATGAAGTTAAGTCTAGCCTAATAAGGATAGAGAATAGTCTTATGAATGCAAGCGAGCATGTAGTGGTAAATCTTACCCATAGCAAACGTAATTATGAATGGGAATTTAAGTGGGGAGAACATTTATATGGACTAACCTCTAGAGATGAGGATGGTAACCTTAGTTATAACATGAGTAAAGAAGTTTCACTTTTTGATTTGTATGAATCTATTGAAAGCAAACCCAGCTATAAGACTAAAGGAATCTATGAGTCGATGGGGTTTGATATCAAGATAACATCTAACTCTGATACTGTATCTAGTATATCTGTTCCGATAGGAGACTATGAGAGTCTTGGTGATAAAATGAAGAAGGAGATAGTCAAACATAAAACACCGTTTAATATCTACTTTTCTAACATTGGATCTACAAATGGCAAAAGAGATGGAGGGTTTATGATCACTGTTTATCAGTTTATGAAGAGTAGTGAAAAAAATAAAGATACTAATAGAGACAGAGAAGTAAAAGCTAGATGGGGAGATCTCAATTTAAGTGGTTCTGATTTTGGTTGGGTCATATCTAACAATTATAGACAAATGTATGGTACTTGGAATCAGTTGAGATATTCAGAAAAGCCATTCAATATTCAAAAGAAAGATTTTTTAGAAAAAATTAGTTCTAAGTTTGAGCTAATTGTAAATGATGAAGAGATATCTACTAAAGAGAGTACTCGTTTGACGCTGAGCATAGTAAGGCCAGAAGTAACAAAAAGTAATGCAGATTGGAATCCATCTGCTGACAAACTGGAAACAGAGAATGGCTCTAGGACTGTTAAGACAATTACTAAAGTCTATCATGGAAGATCGGTTTCGATGGTAAATGATGAATATGATTTTAGAGCATTATTGAGTAGTGGAGATGTGTATTTAAAAGACATCTTAAGTTCAGTGTCTGATGGTGATGTCATTACTATCGCAGCGATAGATACACTCGACACTTCTGAGGAAGGCAATCATTTTTTCTTTAATATGACTATTATCGATAAAGATGCCGCCTATACATCTCCATATGAAGTGGAGTTGCCTCCAACGTCAGACAGTTATACTAATTTTCAGATCTACTATAATGCCGAAGACGATCAGACATATGTAAAGGTGGATACAACAGAGACGGCTAACGAAAAGATAGTGAGAGCGTATCGACATAGCGAATCATATAAGCTCACACATGTACCCAATTTTAAAACTAAAAATAGGGTGAACGATACAAGGACTTTGCCAGGTGGTACATTGAGTATAGATCCCAAAATGAATCTTTCGACTTCTGTGTTAAGAATGGAGAGACTCAATGAGCATTATACTTTGAGTGATAGAATGATTCGAATGGATTGGGGGAAAATGATTTCACTTCCAGGTATTGGAAATTTTTCTAGAAAAGAATTTAAAAGATCTAATCGATCTAATATTTTACTCTCTGCAGGTGATCATTTTTTAGATGTTTCAAGATTTGACCTAGTGATTATACGTGAAGGCGATGATCCAATAAGAATACGGACGGATAATGTTAAATCCGATATTTGTCGACAGGTTCTAAAGGGTGTTGAAGGAGCAGTAAGTATTTACTTTGATAATATTATCGTAAATGATAATGATGAGTACAAATATTATCCATATCAGTTTGTATTTAATATCGAGTAAAAAACAAATGGGCTATATCACTTTAGATATAGCCCATTTGTTCATTGATTTTTTTCGATTTTATTTGACTAGTTCGGCTAAGGTAGCGTGGGTGTCATCTAGCATTTTTCTTACTCCAGTATAGTCTTTTGCTTGAGCATATACACGTAGCACAGGTTCAGTGCCACTAGGTCGAATCATGACCCAAGTGTCATCAGCAACATAAAATTTATAGCCATCGACTTTTTCTATTTTTAATACATCACGACCACCGATAGATTTTATTTTATCTTCTTTACATAAGTCCATGATAGCCCACTTTTTCTCATTGTCGATATGAAGATCATCTCTATCAAATTTGAATTCACCAACTTTTGCATATACTTCTTGTATAAGTTCTTGCATCGTCTTGCCTGTCTTGGCCATAAATTCCATGATAAGCAATCCTATCCAGATACCATCTCTTTCAGGGATATGGCCTGCTACTGCTAGTCCGCCAGATTCTTCTCCTCCAGCTATAAGCTTTTCGCTTACCATGATCTCAGCGATATATTTAAATCCAATTTTGGTTACTTCGAAATCTAAACCATAGATTTCAGCTAAATTTTTCATCTTTTCAGTCACAGAGAATGTGACTACGACCTTACCCGTTTCATGTTTGTATTCTTTGAGATAGTAAAGTAAAAGTAGTAAGAGGTGTTGGCTATCTACAAAGTCTCCTTTGGCGTCAAACATTCCTACACGATCTGCGTCACCATCATTTGCTAGACCTACATTGATTTCAGAATGATCCTTGATATATTGACTTAGCTCTGTAAGATTGCGGCTTATTGGCTCAGGCGCTTGTCCGTAGAACGAAGGGTTATTTTCGCAGTGCAGTAAAGCAGCATCATCAAAAAGTTGCTTGATTACATTCTGCCCTGCACCATACATTGCATCATATGCCAGTTTAATGCCAGAGTTGCGAATAAGATCTAAGTCAAAATTGGCTTTGATATGATCTATGTAAATAGACTCTAAATCGGTCATGATTAATTTCCCAGATGTCAGTGCAGCATTTAGGTCTGCTGTAGCAGTAGGAATGATATCTAATATATGGGATTCAACTTCTGCAATTTCCTTTGGAATCGTTGGCCCACCATAAGACGATTTTAATTTAAATCCGTTATAGCTTGGAGGGTTATGACTCGCAGTGATCACGATGCCCAAGTCAGCATTGTGCTTTACGATACCCAATGATACCATAGGGGTCGATACGAAATCTTCACCAAGATAGACTGTCAGTCCATATGAAAGGCATATCTCAGCAGCTCTATCAGCAAACATTTTACCTCCAAATCTAGTGTCGTGACCAATTACTACTTTGCTCATACCTTTAGATACCATCCATCGAGCGGTAGCATCTGATACTCGACTAAGATTGTCTAAAGTGTAATCTTGAGCTATAATTGCTCTCCAGCCGTCAGTTCCAAATTTGATTGGTGTCATATTCTAAATCTATTGTTGATAAATTTCAATTATTCTAAGTGATACAGTAGTTCGTTTAATTATAACGAAAAAAGATATTATATCGAGTACCTTGTAGTTGACAAAGAAACATAAAATATTGTAATTGAAGGAACTCAAGCTCTTAAATGTCTATTGGTGATAATGATACATATTAAATAATAATTTAATATATTTACCTCAAATAGTCAGAAATTGAAAGATACGCACAAGCTTAGAGGGTTAAGACAAAGGTTAGTAAATTACTTGCAGTCAAGAGGAATCGATGATTCGCGTATTCTTGATGCTTTTATGGACATTCCTAGACATTACTTTATGTCGCAGGACTTTGCTGAGTGGGCATATCGTAATGAAGCTTTTCCAATCGCAGCAGGTCAGACTATTTCTCATCCTTATACAGTGGCTTTTCAGACGGACCTATTGCAGGTTAAGCCTTCTGATAAAATATTAGAAATAGGTACAGGGTCTGGTTATCAAGCGGCAGTCATATCTTCGATGGGAGCAAAGCTTTATACTATTGAGAGACAAGCAGAGTTATATCATAACACTAATAAATTATTAATTAAGCTAGGATATGATCGCATTAGGACATTGTTTGGTGATGGATACCAAGGTGCCCCAAGATTTGCTCCATTTGATAAGATAATTGTCACTTGCGGAGCGTCATTTATTCCTAAGGCATTACCGTATCAGCTCAAGATTGGTGGAAGAATGATTATACCAGTAGGAGAGGGAGATGATAAGATGATGACCGTGATCATAAGAGAGTCAGAGACAGAGTTCTCTTCAGAGAAGAAAGGTATCTTTAAGTTTGTACCATTCCTAGAAGGAACTAATGCAGACCAACAATCTATGTCTAAGCGTCCAATAAAGAGAGTTAGCTTGTAATGATAAATAAAAATGCAACCCCTTCCATTTTAGGTAGGAATTGCATTTCACTCTTATTTGATTTTCAAATTTATATTTTCCGGCCTCCGACTTTTTTAGTTTTACGACTTACTTTTCTTGCTTTATCTACATCGACTAGTAACGCTGCCATAGCGCTTTGACTTGTTGTATTATATGTTTTTCCTTTGTAAGTGACTTTTCCGACCCTGCGATCCCATTCTTTAGCGAGTAGGACAAATTTTCCTCCAGCTTTCTTATTAGGACCAAACATCAAAAAGCTATCCTCGCCTTCTTCAAAAGAGATAGCAAATCGATTTGCTTTGGGTGAAAACATTAATACACCTGGAGTCTCTTTAGGAAATACAATTTCTTCTACTTTACGACCATCGACTATTTTAATCTTACCTTCGGATATCTTAGATTCATTGATACCTAGATCTCGATAGAGTACAATATCCTTAGATAGATAGAATTGTACACTTTGAAGTTCTGCTTCGGACAATCGATAATCGTCGTGCATAGTCTCTGTATAGTAATTTAGTGATGGGCTACATGAGCTCATCAGCCCTACAATTGCAAATAATGATAATTGGATTAAAGATTTCATATGCGTACGGATTTTTAATGTATAAATACCTAAAGAGTTTTTTGTTCTCTCTAAATGTAGTACAACGTTAGACGCATTGGCAAGCTCCTTATGAATGATTAACAGTTGGTTTAACTTAATTTTAAATGATATGCTGGGAAATCATTTAAAATTGATGTTGAATACTTTACGCCTGAGAAGTGTAAATTTCGAATTAGGGCAAAAAAAGTGGTTCCTGATTGAGTCAGAAACCACTAAGGTTGGTAAACTGAGAATAATAAGGTTCTATACTAATCAATCCTCAGATCTTCTACATGCACCCCTGGGTGCGCGGCCTTATCAAAGGCAAATATCTTCTCGTCGTATTTTTTATTCGACTCGATGTTATCAAGACTAACTGTATATCTTGATCCATCTCTGGCAAATATGGCAATTTTTTTCATCATATTATCCTTTCTATTAATACTAATACGCATTTTGATGTATTCTGAGTCTCTATCAAGCGGTTTGAACTCTATTTCTGTCAATTTTACACCGTTTTCTGTCTTCACATCAGTAATTGCATATATGTATTCATTTGACTCATAGATACGTAACATGTCTTTTGGAGACATGATTTCACCTTCTTCTTCGAAGTCGGCATCAGTCAATTGTACTTCTTTATTTGATTTTAAATGGACCCAAACGTTCTTGTTATTGTTATATATCTCTTGATCATCAAGACTTAAAAAGTACATTTCTCCAGCTTGAATGATTTGTCCATTTTGGATCTCAGTTTCTTGTCCAGAAAGCTTCATCTCTAAAGTGAAATCTGCTTCCATACTACTAAAGCTGTCGTACTTTTTCTTTAGCTTATCTAAAATTTTCGTGGCTTCTGGGTCGGATGTTTCTCCCACTTGAGCGTAAGTACTCATCATCAGACACATGCTAAACAATAATGTGATATATATTTTCATGATTTTCTATTTTGTAGTTATATAAGTATAACCCTTATATGATTGCAAAAGTATCATTTCTCTCGGTTAAAGCCTTGTTAAATAAGAAGAAGCAAATTGGCTAAGATTGAATAGACAATGCTTTTAAGTAGTTTTTCAATGTACTTAACAAGACTAGTGGCGATTTTGATATCAATAATTGCTTTTTTTTAATGAACTTGGACGTCACTTAAAGAAGCTTAATCAATGAATCAGAATTTACAGCATATTTTAACTTTAGAGCCACTGACTCTTGCTCAAATTGGCAAAATAGTAAGTAGTAATAATAAAATTGTACTCGGTCAAGATTGTATAGATCGAGTAACTGTCAATAGAAATTACTTAGAAGCTAAAATATCTCAAGATAATAAAACTATATATGGTATTAATACTGGATTTGGATCCCTATGTGATACTATCATACCGCAGCAGGGACTAGAAGAGCTTCAGCGTAATCTGGTGTTATCTCATTCATGCGGAACAGGCCCTGCCATACCACAGCAAATAGCCAAAATCGTTCTATTACTTAAGATAAAGAACCTTTCTCTAGGTTGCTCAGGGGTAAGAATTTCATTAGTTGAAAGATTGGTGAATATGTACAACGAGGACATGATTCCAGAATTATTTGAAATGGGATCGTTAGGGGCCTCTGGAGATTTAGCTCCACTAGCACATTTGGCAGCTACCATGTTGGGCGAAGGATATGTAAATCATAAAGGAAATAAAATATCCGCCAAAGAAGCTTTGGAGATCCTTGGAGAAGAGCCATTCATACTTGGTGCTAAAGAAGGCTTGGCGCTACTTAATGGGACACAGTTTAGTACTGCCTATGCACTCTATAGTGTTTTAGAGGCCAATAGATTATTATCTCTGGCGAATCATACCGCTGCAATGTCGATGGATGCCTTTATGTGTTCACTAGACCCATTGGATGAAGATATTCATCGAGTGCGTAATCAGAGAGGACAGATAGCCGTTGCTGCCGAGATAAGAGGCTTACTCGTGGGTAGTCAATTAGCTGGACATGGAAGGTATAGTGTACAAGATCCATATTCATTCAGATGTGTACCACAAGTACACGGTGCGAGTCATGATGCTATTGCCTATGCGAGTGATATAGTTGAGCGAGAGATTAATGCGGTAACAGATAATCCTAATATTTTTGATAGAGAGGATAAAATTCTTTCAGGAGGCAATTTTCATGCACAGCCCATAGCGTTAGCATTGGATTTTTTGGCGATCGCATTATCTGAGTTAGGAAGTATATCTGAGCGAAGGACTTATGTTTTTCTAGGAGCCAATAGAGAGTTGCCATCATTTTTGATAGCCGACGCTGGATTAAATAGTGGGATGATGATACTGCAGTATACGGCGGCTTCGATTGCCAGTCAAAATAAACAATTGTGTACACCAGCCTCTGTTGATTCTATCATATCATGTAATGGACAAGAAGATCACGTAAGTATGGCGGCCAATGCGGGTACAAAGTGCTATAGGGTAGTTCAGAATTTAAAATCATTGATTGCTATAGAATTGATTCTTTCCGCTCAAGCTAAAGATTTTCGAAAAGGAGTAACATCGGGTAGTGTGGTAGAGAGCATGCATGCGTCTTTTAGATCAACAGTGCCATTTATTAAGTCAGATATGTATAGCAAAGATCTGATAGTAGGTGCAGAAGCATTTGTGGAAAAGTGGAATGCGTAATTGCATAATATACATATCGGTTATAATTGGTTTATTTTTTTCAGCTACTGTTTGGGGACAGAAATATAGTACCTATTATGGTGAAGTGATGGTAGGGAAAGTAGCCAAACATAGAGACGGTTTACTTTATGATGTGCCGCCTGTAAGTATGATATTTCAAGCTGGGAAAGTACTGCAGACAGATGGTTCCAAGGCTTGGCACGACTACTGGGGTTATCCTCGATTAGAGCGAAGTGTACATCTTAATTTGTTTGGCGATGCCGATGTATTGGGTTATGCTGTTGGTGCCGCACCAGGGATAGGTTTTTATTTGCATAGAGGCGAGCAATCCGCTTTTTTGCTTCATATGGCCGCAGGTTTTGCTTATCTTTCTAAAGAATATAATCCATTAACCAATCCAAAAAATAACGCCATTGGCTCCAATTTTAATAATACGACCCAGGTCAAAGTATCTTACGAGACTCCCTTTGTAAGCGATTTGTTATTAGATATAGGGTTAGGACTTACCCATTATTCCAATGGGTTGAGCTCTAGTCCAAATAGTGGAATCAATGTAATAGGACTCCACCTAGGTCTTAAGCCGGCTATATCTAATCGCAGAATTTCAGAAAGCACTAATCTTGAGAAGCGAGAAGAAGTATTTAAGCATTGGGGCGTAAATGGATATGTGAGTTATGGAGTTGCCGAAAATGGAGTGCCTGGAGGGCCCAAGTACCCTATTAAAAATTATACACTCGGACTCTATTATCAGTCGCACCCCTTTTTGAAATGGCATGCAGGGATGGACTATGATTACGCTTTTGGTGATTACGAATTTGCGATTAGAGATTTTCAATCTGAAGAGACTGCTATAGGTCAAGCAACTTCTACAGCAGCGTATGCCGCATTAGAAGGGATGTTTGGTACAGTAAGCTTTAGGTATCAAATGGGATACTATTTAGATCTCCTGTACGATAAATCCGATTATGTACCCTATTCCAAGTTCAACGTCATTTATAATATTCCATATGATTTCTATGAAGTGAAACCTTACATTGGAATACTATTAAAAACTCATGTTGCCGTAGCGGATTACGTTGCCCTACAGGTTGGTTTTGAATGGTAATTATGCGTAATTTAGCACAGCATGGTATTCAGCTAGGTGGATTCACCATTGATCCTTACGCAAATAACAGTCGTGCTAGCAAATTGAATTGCCGTTAGCATGAACGCATAGAAATGAAAACATTTGCATTTAAAAACGCAATGCAGTTTTTTTACTCTTCAGATTAATCCAAATACTCTTCAAGTTTAGAGACGAGCACTTGCTTGCTTTGGCCTCCAGTATGCCTCCATTGTAATTCACCTTTGTCATAGATCATAAGTGTAGGAATACTTCTTACCTCAAGCTGCTGCGCAAGTTCTTCATTCTTGTCAATATTTATTTTTATTATCCTTACTTGATCTCCTAATTCTTCCTTTACTTCTTGGATTACAGGCATCATTGCTTTACATGGTCCGCACCAGTCAGCATAGAAATCTATCAATACTGGAAGTCCATCATCTATCAGATTGTGAAAATTAGTCTTTGCCATGATATATTAATTTATTTTTGTGTCTACTTTGTTAATCGGAGCGTTTCGCTCTATTCATTGTTATAAAAGATATTATGAAGAAGATAGTTCAATTAATTTGTATTGCGTTAATAACATTATCACTTGGATGTAAGTCAGATCACAAAACTGCAACAGTTGATGGTGTTGGGAAAGTGGATATGACTAATAAGTCAGTAGATGTCAATCAGCTCTATCAGTTTTACTACAGTAATCCTCAGACTTTGGATGAAAGGCAGGAAAATGAGATTATCGATTATATCATAGATAAAGATCTAGCGCCAACAAGATCAGTCACTGGATTGTATTATCAGATCATAGAAGAGGGGACAGGCGAAAGGATCAAGCCAGGCGATCAATTAGAGGTTCATTATACTGGACGTTTCTTAGATGGTAAGGTCTTCGATAGCAGTGTAGAGAGAGGCAAGCCTTTGGGGTTCAAGTTAGGAACCCAAGGTCTTATTCAAGGATGGCTTGAAGGCTTAAGATATATGAAAGAAGGATCAAAAATGATTCTTGTTGTTCCATCTCGATTGGCTTACAAAGGACAGGGATTTAGTACGATGATTGGTCCAGATACACCTCTGACATTTGAGATGGAAGTCATCAAGGTGAATTAGCATATCCCAATGCACATTCCGTTACAAGATGCTGAGATAATATACCTCCATGATTTTATTTCTCATGATGAGAGTATCCATTATCTTGAAATTCTGTTGGATCAAATTGATTGGCAGCAGAACCAAATTAAGATGTTTGGTAAAGTGTATGATGAACCTCGACTTACGGCATGGTATGGCGATCAAGGATTGAGTTATACTTACTCTGGAATTCAGCTAGAACCTAAGCCATGGACAGGAGTGCTGCAGCGGTTAAAGGAGAAAGTGAGTGAAGTCGCTAAGACTCAGTTTAACAGCGCTTTACTTAACTATTATAGAGATGGTCAAGATTCTATGGGCTATCATCAGGACAATGAGAAAGAGTTAGGAATTAATCCGACGATAGCATCGCTTACTTTTGGAGCAGAGCGTACCTTTCAACTGAAGCATATTACTGACAAATCAATTAAGCGTAAGGATATTCCATTAAAGAGTGGATCGCTCTTAATCATGGCAGGCGCTACTCAGCATCACTGGAAGCATCAGATTCCAAAGACGAAGAAGCATGTTGGTCCAAGATTAAATATTACGTTTAGGGTAATTCTTTAGAGTACGCTGGAGCGAATGATTAATCGGTTGACTTCTTGGTTCTATCACAAGCACCATCGCATTTACCATATAGGTTGAGCGAATGATGAGTCACTTTAAAGTGTAATATCTCACCCATCATACTCTTAATCTGTTGGATACGAGGATCGCAAAACTCGAGTACTTTGCTGCAGTCCACACAAATCAAATGATCATGTTGCTTATAACCATATGACTTTTCGTACTGCGCCAGATTCTTTCCAAATTGATTTTTGCTTACAAGGTCACAATTTACTAATAGCTCAAGGGTATTATACACAGTCGCACGACTTACACGATAGTTTTGATTCTTCATGTGTATGTACAAGGCCTCTGCATCGAAGTGGTCAGATCTGCGATAGATCTCTTCCAAGATTGCATAGCGCTCTGGTGTCTTTCGATGTGAGTTAGACACTAAGTGGGAAGTAAAAATAGCTTTCACCTCTTCTATAAGTTGCTCGTTATTTTCTATAGCCTCTTGGTTCATAATTTCAATTAATTATCTGCTTTTGAGATACGACTGACAGAAGATACTCCATCCACCTTCTCCACTGCTCTTAGAACAACGGTAAGTTGATTTGTGTTTTTCACTACTATACTTATTCTTCCTTCGAATACACCTTCTGTCCCAGCGATTGCAAATGATCTAATATCTATTCCTAGTTTATTAGATATTTCATTGGTCAAAGCTTGTATTACACCTACTCCGCTATCTACTCCTGTTACGAGTAAATCTACTACAAATTCTGAGGATACCGAATTACTCCATTCTGCCTTCAATATTCTATAGCCGTAGTTAGCCATCAAATGAGTTGCATTAGGGCAGTTGGTTCGGTGAATCTTGAGTCCTGTAGTCGCCGTTAGATATCCGAATATATCATCTCCTTGTACTGGGCTACAGCAGTTAGATAATGAAAATTGATAGATGTCAGCTGGTTCGCCATTAACTAAGATGTTACTCTTGTTTTCGTGTAGTTTCTTAGGTTTCTTGTCGTCGCTCGGTGATTGAGTCGCTTTTTCTACTTCACGGAGTACGAGATTGTGATCTACGACATCAAATGCCTTGAGTTCGGCTACTCTGATATGATCGTTTGCCAGAGCAAAGTACAAGTCTGGTCTTGAGACAAATCCAAAATGCTTTACTAGCATATCTATATTGTCGTCAAAATTAACCTTAAGATGTTTCAGCTTTCTCTGAAGGGCCTCTTTTCCTAGCTCACCTTTTTTACGGCGAACTTCTTTCATGGCGGATCTTATTTTAGATCTTGCTTTTCCAGTCACCACCATCTTAAGCCAGTTTTCAGTAGGCTTTTGACTCTTAGTAGTGGTTACATGTACTTGGTCACCATTTTGAAGTTTGTACCCCATAGGTACCAACTTGTTATTGATTTTAATCGCAGTGGCATGATAGCCTACATCGGAGTGCACATCAAATGCAAAATCTAATGCTGTGGCTCCTTTTGGTAATATTTTCATGTCACCATTAGGCGTAAAAGCATATATTTCCTCTGCAAACAGATTACTCTTAAAGTCATTTAAGAACTCAAGCGCACTATTATGTTGTGTGTCTAGTACCTCTCTAATATTAGAAAGCCATCTATCGTAAACGCTATGTTCATTTTTGATACCCTTGTATTTCCAGTGTGCCGCAAATCCTTTCTCGGCAATTTCATCCATTCGTTCACTTCTAATCTGGACTTCTACGAATCTACCTTTAGGTCCAATCACGGTCGTGTGAAGTGATTCATAACCATTTCCCTTAGGTGTCGTTACCCAATCCTTAAGTCGCTCAGGTATAGGGTTATAGACGTCAGTGATAATGCTGTATACTTGCCAGCAAAAGCTTTTTTCTTTCTCTTTTGGCGTATCTACGATGATCCTTACCGCAAAAATGTCATAGATCTCATTGAATGGTATTTTCTTCGTTTTGATCTTATTATATATACTCGATATGGCCTTGATTCTACTTTGTGTACGATAAGGAATATCTAGTTCGTCCAGTTTTGCAGCCATTGGTTTAATGAAAGCCGCGATGTATTCTTTACGATCAGTCGCTGTCTCACTAATTTTTTGCTTTAAATCTTCATAGACATCTGGCTCATTGATTTTTAGACAGAGATCTTGAAATTCTGTTTTGATCTTATAAAGTCCAAGTCTATGAGCCAAGGGCATGTATATATAGCTAGTTTCTGCTGCTATCTTAAGTTGCTTATGTCTAGGCATTGAGCCTATAGTACGAAGGTTGTGTATCCTATCGCACATCTTGATTAATATCACCCTAACATCTTCTACTAGAGTACTCAGTACTTTTTTGAAGTTTTCTGCTTGCGGACTTTCTACGTTGTAGAGTCCATCAAGTTTGGTGAGCCCATCTACGATCTTTACTACTTTGGGATTAAATTCTCTGGCGATATCTTCTAAGGTATACTCTGTATCTTCGACTACGTCATGAAGTATAGCACAAACTACGGCTGTAGGTCCTAGGCCCATCTCTTCAAACGCGATACGAGCTACTTCGATAGGGTGGAGGATATACGGCTCCCCAGACTTCCTTCTTTGAAATCTATGACCATGTACAGCTATTTCATAAGCACGTTCTAGGTACTTATTATCGTCACCTGAGAGTTTCGGCTTTATTTTAATCATCAAACTGTCAAATGCAGCTCTGATTTCTTCGTGCTCAACTTGTGTTAATTCTTTCGTCGCTGCCATGGTTCGATAATGCTTAGAGGTATAGAATACTATTAAGTATAATACTACAAAAATGGTTCCTCTTCGTTAAATTACATGTAGTTTAAATCGTTATGTATTAGGGATTGCTCTACTTTTTGAGGCCTAAAGTGCGATCATAATAGTAGCTCTAAAATAATTCCTTCAAAACATGGATTATTTTGTAAAAAGATATTACATTTGCAGCGCTTTAAGAAAGATGAAGTTCTTTCATGCGGGTGTGATGAAATTGGTAGACATGCTAGACTTAGGATCTAGTGCTTCACGGCGTGGGGGTTCGAGTCCCTCCACCCGCACATATTTTTCAGTACTTCCATCTTTAAGATGTTTTATAAATAAATGCTTTTCTTATGCTCTTTTTGCTGGGAAAAGCATTTGTGTTTATAGACATTCTAACTTGTGAGTGAGCCCAATCAATAGTTGAATTGGGTCGAATGAAAAAATAAATTCACAACAATAATAAGGTCGCACAGTTGTTATAGACGATTAGAGCGATTCATACCAATCAGTAAATACACATATTAGATATGAAAATTGATAGAAAAGACACAGGAAACGGAACTGGGACTATCACGATCACAGTAGAAACAGCTGACATCAAAGACAAGTACAATACAAGTCTGAAAGATTATAGCAGTAAAGCTCAGATCAAAGGATTCCGTAAGGGGAAAACTCCTGTTAACTTTATCAAAAAGATGCATGGTCACAGTATTCTAGCGGATACGATTAATAATGTGATGCAAGCAGAATTGAATGATTACATCAAATCTGAAGAGCTAGATCTTATCGGTCAGCCGATACCATCTGAGACGGAAAAAGATCAGATGAATCTAGATCCATTTAAATTAGAAGATATTACTTTCAACTTTGATTTTGCACAAGCACCAAAGTTAGATTTAAAATCAGGTAAAGATCTTGGTACATATACTACATATGATGTACAGGTTCCTGACGAAATGATAGAAGAAGAGATTGCCAATGGATTAAAGAGATTGGGAACTCAAGAGGAGACGGATGAAACAGTGATAGAAAATGACCTTGTTACTGTAATGGCCGTCGAGCTTGATGGTAAAAAGGTAAAAGAAGGTGGCCACGAGACTGAATTCTCTGTACTTGTAAATATGATTAAGGATGAAAAGGCTAAAAAAGCTTTTTTAGGATCTAAAAAAGGTGATTCTCTTGATTTTGATGTTTACACATTAGAAAACGGTACTACTGACGACTATGTGGCTAAGTATCTACTAAAGTTAGATCCTGAAGAGGCTGCTAATGTGGGTAAAATGTTTAGAGGAGAAGTGACTAAAGTGATGAGAGTAACTGAGGCAGAGAAAAATGCTGAATTCTTCCAAAAGTTTACTGGTGATGAGTCGATAGATACAGAAGAGAAAGCTAAGGATGCGATCAGAGCAAATGTAAAGAAGCATTACAATAAAGAAAGCGATAACTTATTGAAAGGGAAAATCGCAAGTGATTTGATTGAGAAAAATCCAGTTGAATTTCCTGAAGTTTTCATGAAAAGATGGATTCGCGTAGCAACTGAAAATGCTGAATCGTTGGATATAGATCAAGAGTACGATGCATATGCTAAGCAACTACAATGGACGCTTATTAAATCTCAGCTCATGGAGCAGCATAAAGTGGAGGTGTCAGAAGATGATATCAAAGCAGCGGCAAGAGAGAGAGTATTATCGTATTTTGGTGGTGGAGCTGCAGGTGTAGATGAAGCGATGATCGAAGGAATTATACCAAGATTACTTAATGATCAGCAACAATTAAATCAAATTTATACAGGAGTTGAATTTGATAAATTGATGAATGCATTGATGAAAGAAGTCAAAACAGATGTAAAGTCATTGAACACTGACGAGTTTAAAGGTGTTGTAGATGCTTACAACGAAGAGATGAAAGCTAAGGGGTAATTTCAATTATTCTTAGTACTTTTCATTATTATTGACAGAGTTATAAAATAGAAAAGAAGATATGTTTCCAAAAGATGAATTTAGAAAGTATGCTACTAAGCACCTCAATATGAGTGGCATGCACCTCGATAAATACATGGGGGCTACAGTACCTAATATCAATGGCTTTACACCTCAAGTAATTGAGGAGCGCCAGATGAACGTAGCGAGTATGGATGTATTCTCAAGATTGATGATGGATAGAATCATTTTTATGGGGGTACCTGTAAATGACTATGTAGCTAATGTTATCCAAGCACAATTGTTATTTTTAGAGTCCACAGACCCTAAGAGAGATATACAAATGTTTATTAACAGTCCTGGAGGATCTGTAATAGCAGGAATGGGTATCTATGATACAATGCAATATGTAGCTCCGGATGTAGGGACTATTTGTACTGGTTTAGCTGCTAGTATGGGAGCTGTACTATTATGTGCAGGTGTCAAAGGTAAGCGTACATGTTTACAGCATAGTAGAGTGATGATACATCAGCCAAGTGGAGGGATGCAAGGTCAGTTTACAGATATGGAAATATCGTACAACTTGATTAAAAAGTTGAGAGATGAATTATACGAAATCATGGCTCATCACACAGGTAAAACTTTTGATGAAATCCTTAATGATTCTATGCGTGATAACTGGATGACAGCTACAGAAGCTAGAGATTATGGATTGGTAGATGAAGTACTGGATAGAAAAAATCCAAGAAGTAAAGAAGCGTAATTAAGTTTCAACTTCGATAAAAAATGCATATGATGCAATTGTCTTTTTCAATGGGAACGATGATAGTGTCATATGCATTTCTATTATAGCTATGGTTAAGTAATGCCAGTATGTTTTCAAGCATAGAGGTTATGTCTACTATAGAGTTGAAGGTCTTGTCGTAGTATTTATTATGGCAATATAAATTTGGGACCAATTAGTGTTATTAAAAACAGTCTGATATGAAAAATAAAAAGCTAAAGTGCTCATTTTGTGGTAGAGATAAGAGTGAAGCTCTTGTGTTGATTGCAGGTATAGAAGGTCATATTTGTGATGTGTGTATAGAGCAAGCTTATGAAATAGTATCTGATGAAGTAGGTGCTAAAACTGAAGGTGAGGGAGGACATGAGTTTAATATATCTGAAGATATAAAGCCTGTAGATATCAAAAGGTATTTAGATCAGTATGTAATTGGTCAAACAGAAGCTAAGAAATACTTGTCTGTAGCAGTTTATAATCATTATAAAAGATTGAAATTCAATAAGGTGGATGATGTAGAGATACAGAAGTCTAACATTATGTTTATTGGTGAGACAGGTACAGGAAAAACATTGTTGGCCAAGACAATAGCTAAGTTTTTACAGGTTCCTTTTACTATTGTAGATGCTACAGTATTTACAGAGGCAGGGTATGTAGGCGAGGATGTTGAAAGTATGTTGAGTAGGCTATTGCAAGCGTGTGATTTCAATGTAGAAGCGGCTCAGAAGGGTATCGTCTATATTGATGAAATAGATAAGATTGCTCGTAAAAATGACAACCCAAGTATCACTCGTGATGTATCTGGAGAAGGTGTACAGCAAGCTATGCTGAAAATGCTGGAAGGTACTGTAGTGAATGTGCCACCACAAGGAGGGCGTAAACATCCAGAACAAAGTATGATTAAGGTTGATACTAATGATATTTTGTTTATCTGCGGTGGTGCTTTTGATGGAATCCAGAAGCTTATAGCTAAGAGGTACAATACTCAGGTCATAGGATTTAGTACTGATGAGAGTGAGCAGATAGATAGCGATAATCTATTACAATATGTATCGCATCAAGATATCAAATCATTTGGACTCATCCCTGAGCTGATTGGTAGGATTCCGGTACTTACTTATTTGGAACCTTTGAATAAAGAGACGCTTATAAGTATCTTAACGGAGCCTAAGAATGCGTTGCTCAAGCAATATTCGAGGCTTTTTGAAATGGAGGGAATTACGCTTTCGTTTACAAAAGAAGCAATGGATTATATTGCAGGTAAGGCACTTGATTATAAGTTAGGGGCTAGAGGTCTAAGATCTATATGTGAGGCTATACTTACAGATGCTATGTTTGAGTTGCCTTCTCATGGTGATATCAAAGAATTTGAAGTAGATCTGACTTATGCAAAAGATAAAGTCGACAAATCTAAACTCGAAAAGCTTAAAGTGGCATAGTCTGTCCACATTTGAACTGCTTTCTACCTAAATTTAGGTAGATCAAATATTCCAGTTATAAATATACTATTAAAGTAACGCATATGCTTTTTTGTGTTACGTGTTAAGGCTATCTTAGCATTTGGTAAGGGTTGGTGATTCGATCCCTTACCAAATTAGACTAAGGACCTAATAGATCGAGAACTACATTTCATTTTGGCGGAAGCTGGAATGATTAAAATGATGTATTCTACTTAAAGATTTTAAACCCTCGATCATATGAATTATCCATTATTCGGATTACCTAAATTTGTTTCTTCCCCAGCAAATTTTATCATTTGTACATTATTGTTTTTGACCTGCTCAATTCATAGCAGCAATGCCCAACAATGTCCAACCGCTCAAGAATCTTGCGCCTTTGAGGCCTACGGTGTAAATAATAGCGATGGCAATTTTGTTGGAGTAGATCCACTTACAGGTGCTCAAACTGCTATAGCTCCTATATCAGCACCCAATGGTGGCTTTATAGGAGGAGGAGAAGTAATTGAAGGTGTATATTATTTCACATCAGACGGCAGTATATTCTCGACTAATCTAGTTACAGGCGAAGTCTGTACAACTGCGATAGTGTCAGGATGTGCTAGTGGAAGTATGACATCATTAGAAGTAGATCCTACAACAGGTATACTTTATGGACTTGAAGTAAGCTGTGGTGTAAGTACACAACTATTACAAATAGACTTAACTATGGGAACTTGCTCTACTGTAGGTGTTCCTAATACGTCAGTGACTTGTGGTATCAGTTTGATTATCGACGAGACAGGACAGGCATACATTATTGATATAGTCGGTGATGATATTACGCCTATCGATTTGGCCACAGGTGCGAGTACTGGACCAGGATTACCTTTAGGATTAGATTTAAATTTTGGTCAGGATTATGATTTTGACTGTCCATCTGGAGGAATGGTTTTCGGATTCTTATATGATAACGGTGCAGGGGTGACTAAGTATGTAAGTATTGATCCACTCACAGGTACAGTTACAGAGCTTGATAATTTAGGGGCTACGCAACTCGCAAGTTTTGCATTTTGTAATAGTGCAGATCCGTGTGCAAATGACACAGAAGCGCCTACAGTTACAGGCTGTGAGGGTATACCAACTGCCAATTATGTAATAGAAACATATGCATTTGACTATATAGATATCTCAGCAACAGGAACAAGAGTAGCCTCAGGAGATGATGTGTCATCAATCAATTCAGAATTGAATATGCCAGTAAGTTTAGGTACTCCATTTGCGCTGTACGATATGACTTATGCTGAATTAGTGCCATCTACAAATGGATATATCTCTACAGATGTAACAGATGGTGGTGGTGATTTGAGTAATGATTGCCCATTGCCAGATGATCCATCTACTGGAGGAGGAGCGAGATTATACCCACTACATGATGATTTAGATATCAATCTTGGGTCAGATCCTACCGCTGGTGTTTTTTACCAATACTTTGCAAGTTCGCCAGTTCCTTCACCAAGTGGTGCTACAGTAGGAGTAAGCGTATTCCAGTGGAGAGCAGATCATTTTCCAGATGCAATGACAATAGATTTAGATTTCGAAGCCTTATTGTTTGACAATGGCGAAATTGTATATCAATATGCAATGATAGGTGGAGAAATGGGTTCAGGCGCAACAGTAGGAATGCAATCAATGGAAGATGCAATGCCATTTTTAGCAACAACGATATCATGTAATACAGCAGGATCTGTAGTAGCAAATACAGCAGTAGCACTAGTGCCATTTATGCCAAGTGGAGCAGGTGCAATACCAAATGATCTAGGACTATGCGGAGCAACGGTTACTTTAGAAAACCCTGAGTTTAGTGATAATTGTGATTTTGTAATCACGAATGATTTAACAGGATCAGAAGACCTTATAGGATTTTTACCAGTAGGTGCAACGAATGTAACGTTTACGGCTACAGATGGTAATGGTAATACAGCTGTTTGTAGTGAGCAAATAGTAGTAGCAGATACAGAAGGACCAGTACTAGATTGTCCTGAGGCAATAATTGTAAATTTAGAAGCAGGTGAATGTTCTGAGATAATTAGTTTCGCGGCTTCAGCAACAGATAACTGTAATTCTATAGATGAAATTACAATTGTACAAACAGAAGGAACACTTTCAGGTGAAATCTTCGAACCAGGAATCACTACTATCACATTTGTCGCTACAGATCTAAACGGCAATTCATCAGAATGTTCATTTGATGTGAATCTTGTTTCATACAGCGGTCCAGTACTTACGGCATTGGCATGTAATGATGATGTTAATATATCTGTAGATGACGCATGTAGTATAGAGTTCAACGCAGATATGTTCTTAGAAGGAGGACCTTATGCTTGTTATGATAACTATATAGTATCAATTAGACCTTTTGGAAATGAAACGCAAGAATATGTGCCAGTAGGGCCACAAGATTTCTCTTCAGCTTTAGGCACACATGAATTTGTAGTAACGGCTCCAGACGGTAATAGCTGTTGGGGTGAATTTACTGTAGAAGATAAATTAGGACCAGCAATTACAGTTGGAGATGTGACTGTTTCTTGTATTGATCCTTCAGTTGATCTTCCAGTAGATGCTGATGATAACTGTGGCAATGTAACTGTAGTCTGTTCAGATGTAACTGTACCAGGAACATGTGAAACCGGTATAGATAGAATCATAACACGTACATGTGTAGCTACTGACCAAAACGGTAGAACTTCTACTGCAACAGGAACAATCACTATAACAACAATCGGAACTGGTGATATCACAGCGCCAATAACTCCTGTACTACTTCCATGTGGTACGGGTACAAGTCCAGAGGAGATCACGGAATACTTTAATGATAAAATAGATACGGATGGAGATGGATTTCCTGATACGGAGATCAATCCAACGAATCCATCAGGACCGAATTGTCCAAGTGCAGAAAATTTTGAAAGAAATGAAGGTATCGTATTTGGATACTTTAATTATCCAGCGGTAGGATGTGATGGTAATGTTTATCCACAGCAAGTTGATAATAATGTATGTAAGCTTTATACTTCTTACTCGGATCAAGAAATTCCAGCATGTGCACCAGGGTGTAACGGTAACGTTAAGGTCATTAGAACATGGACTGTATTAGACTGGTGTACTCCAGATGCTACTCCTTTCACTTTTGTACAGATCATCAAAGCAGTAGATACAGAAGCACCAACAATGGAATTAGCTGATGATTTTGGAGTGAGTGTAAATCCTTGGAATTGCTTAGGAGACTTTAGCCTTCCAGCACCAAAGCTACTACACGATCTATGTACAGCAGATATTTCTTATTCAGTAAGTGGACCAGCAGGAACTACATTGCTCGCACCCAATACAGTAAGTAATCCAAGTGATAATTGGATCGTATTTGGAGCCCCTAAAGGTCTAGCAGTATTTACTTATGTAGCAGCAGATTGTTGTGGTAATACGACAAGCGAAGAACTTACGGTCAATGTATATGACACGACTCCTCCTACACCAGTAGCGAAAGAAAATATAATACTGAACTTAACGACTAATGGACAGCCTGATGAAAATGGCAACGCACAAGGTTTTGCGAAGTTATATAACACATCAGTGAATAATGGATCTTATGACGGTTGTAGTAATGTACGAATCGAGATCAGAAGAGAAGAAAGTCCAGTAGCATGTGGATACACTGGAAACAGTACTTATGCAACTAATGATGACTTTCCAGATGCAGGAGATACTAATCCAACGAGAGCGGATTACGATCCAGATAACGGAGAGTATGTTAAATTCTGTTGTGCAGATATCACAGATGTAGATCCAGTAACTGGAGTTGAATTTGGATTGGTACCAGTAAGAATGAGAGTATTCGATGATGGAAATATGAACGGAATATTTGGAGACTGGATAGATACAGATAACGATGGCGTTAAAGATGCAGGTGAATACGATAACTACAATGAGACATGGGTAACTGTGCGAGTAGAAGGGAAAACAATTGCAAGTATAGTTTGTCCACCAGATGTAACTTTAGCTTGTGATATGGATTATACAGATCCAGCAATGATAGGAACCGCTACGTCATTAGCTTTATGTGGTAGCGAATCAGTAGAGGTAACATTCAATCCACAATTAGATGCCTGTGGAGTTGGGTTTGTAATAGCTACATACACAGTTGTAGGATCGACAAATCCAGTGATATCATGTAATCAACGTATCGATGTTGAAAACCCATATCCAGCATTTGATCCTACAGGAATTAACTTTCCACGTGACTTACCTACTAACGCTACTGCACAGATATCATGTACTGATGACATCACATACGCTGCACCGACATGGACAGCAGGCGCATGTGACTTTATTGGATATACAGAAGATGTAGATACTTTTTTCTTTGAAGTAGATCCAGTAACTGGAGTAACCAATAATGCTTGTTTTAAAATCTTAAGAAGATTCACAGTGATCGATTGGTGTGTATATGATGCCACTAACGGACAAGATGGATTATATTATGGATCACAAACGATCAAAATTACTGACAGAGATGCACCAGTTCTTAATAACTGTGATCCAGTAATGTTTGCAGTAGATGATAATAATGATGCAAACAATAATGGTAACATATGTGAGAGACTGAGTGTAGTGCTTACCAATAATGCTACGGATGCAGGCAACTGTGCTAGTGATTGGTTGAAATGGCAAGTGTTCGTTGATACTTGGGGAGATAATGTTATCGACTATGAGTATAGCTCATTCTTACCGACTAATGATAGTAATATCAATAATGATACTAATGGTAATGGAATCAATGATAGATATTTAGCGCCTACATCAAGTGGAGAGGATGTATCTATTACGGTTGTGGAAGCTATAGAGTCAAGCATGTTTAATCATGTAGTAACATGGAAAGTAACAGATGGCTGTGGAAATGTAGCATCATGTACGACTACTTTTATGGTAGTAGACAAGAAGGCTCCGACTCCGTATTGTATTAGCGTTCATACAGCATTAATGGCTGACCCTGATGGTGACGGACCACTTATGCCTATGGTTGAATTATGGGCAAAAGATTTTGATAAAGGTGCTTATGATAATTGTACAGAACAAGAAGATTTAATTTTCACTTTTGGTGATTCTTTCCCTGTTTTAACCTTACTTGATCAGGCACATTACTTCAAAGGTGAGGGTCAGTTAGCAACAGAAGCTGAGTATCTTGCCGGTACAGCGCAATATTGGGATCCAGTAGCGCAAACCGCTGGAATGGTATTCGACTGTAATGATAGACCGTCTGTGAATATTATAATTACGGTTACTGATGAAAAAGGAAACTCAGATTCATGTCTAGTATTCTTAGGAATAATCGATAATAATGATGACTGTGAAAATGCAGGATCAAGAGCTGATATTGAAGGTCTTATTTCTACAGCTAGTGGAGAATTTGTGCCAGGAACACAGGTAAATCTAGATGCATTATTACCGGAGTATCCTAGATCAACTGAAGTTGTAGATGGCGCATTTGCATTTACTAACAATGATTTATTTGTAGATTATGAAATAACAGCTTCGCTTAATGATAATCCAGCAAATGGAGTAAGTACACTTGATTTAGTATTAATCCAAAGGCATATTGTTGGTTTCGCTGAATTAGATTCTCCGTATAAAGCAATAGCGGCGGATATTTCTAATGATGAGAAAATATCAGCGATAGATGTTATTGAATTACGAAAAGTAATTTTAGGTGTTCAAGATGAATTTAATAATGTAGATAGCTGGAGATTTGTAGATGCAGCACAAGACTTTGCAGATATAGTTAGCCCATGGCCAATAGATTACTCTGTAGATGTAGATGAATTAGAGTCTAACATCAGTTCTGCTAATATGGTAGCGGTGAAAATGGGTGATGTTAATGGTACTTATTCTGCTCTTAATAATACTCAGTCTACTGATGTCAGATCAACTAATGCAGTGACATTAAGTATAGTAGAGGAGACACTTAATATAGGTGATCAAGAAAGAATAAATATTACAAATGATTCGCAGATTGCTACTCAGGGTATACAGATGACTATCGAGTTTAATGGCGCATTACCAAGAGCAATAGAATCTTCTTTAGCAGGTTTTGGTGATTCTAACTATAGCATCAATGGGAATTTAATATCTCTTAGTTGGAATTCAAATGCATTACAAACGATAGAGGCTGGAGATGTACTATTTACAATTGTTACAGATGTGGAGTCTACTATATCTACAAGCGATGTAGTTACTATCTCCGATAGAAAATTAAGATCTGAGGTGTATGTAGGAGAGTCGCTTGAGATTAATAATATTGAGTTAGTAGTAAGAGACGATACTGGTTCTCAAATAGAAGTAGCAACTCAGACGCTTCTTCAAAATGAGCCGAATCCATTTACTCATGAAACTACGATTTCATACTACTTAAGTAATACCGAGTCTACAGCTGTAATTAGTATAATGGATGTTATGGGCAAAGTAATTTATTCACAAAATGTAAATGCCGATAAGGGGTGGAATACTCATACTATATCACAATCAGATCTTTCGGCTAGTGGAGTATATTACTACCAGTTGAATGCAGGAAATTATAGTGAAAAGAAGAGTATGATACTGGTTAAATAGTATTCGTAAAATAGAAATTGTAAAAGTGGCCTCAGTTGATTCTGTGGCCACTTTTTTTTTGATGTAGAGACTCTTACACAAACTCTCTTATCTTAGCACCATCAAATATTTACTTCGATGAGATACTTTATTAAGTTACAATATGATGGTACTAATCATCACGGATGGCAATCTCAACCTACCGATATACCTACGATTCAAGGTGATATAGAAAAAGCATTTAGTAAGATACTCAGAGAAAAAATAGAAGTAGTAGGTTGTGGACGTACTGATACCGGAGTGCACGCTAAGGATTACTATCTACATATGGATCTAGATAGATTGGATTGGAAGTTGTTTGGAAGAGTTAATCGCTTACTTTCTGATAATATAGCCTTGCTAAACTTCAAGGCAGTTGCGGCGGATGCTCATGCTCGCTTCGATGCTAGTAGTAGATCTTATGAATACCACATCCACTTCCATAAGAATCCTTTTCTTAACGGTAGGTCTTATCTGTTTCCATACAAGAATTTTGATAGATTAAAGATGCAGGAAGCTGTTGCTATGCTTACGGAGTATACTCATTTTGATACCTTTTGTAAGTCTAATACAGACGTCATAGAGAAGGTGTGTGATATCACTCGGAGTGAGTGGGTATTCAATGAAGAGGGTGCAGTGTATTATGTGTCAGCCAATAGATTTCTGAGAGGTATGATTAGATTGATTGTAGGTATGAGTCTTCAGGTAGCAAGAGGTAAAATGGATATAGACTATGTAAAGGAGCAATTGTCTACGCAGGAGCGATTAGAGAAAGCATTAAGTGCTCCGGCTCATGGATTATACTTGTGTGATATAAAATATCCTTATATCGATTAAGTAATTATCAGAGCAGGTTTCAAGTTACGAATATTGAATTTTGTCTCTCGCTCAAAATTTACAGTCGCAGTTTAATTTAGATTTATATTCATACCAACAATTACGGCAAAGAATTTATGGATGTAATAAAAAAGCGAATCTCAACATAGTCGAAATTCGCTTTTATCTCAAAATATTCAAGATTAATCTATCTCTGGATATAAAGTATAATTTTCCATCTTTTTATTGATCTTAGATTTGATATCTGCTATATAGCTATCATTGTCTAGGTGAGTAAGAACACCATCGATCCATTCTACGATTTCTTCGCAGTCAGATTCATTCATTCCTCTACTAGTGATTGCTGAAGTACCAATTCTGATTCCTGAAGTTACAAACGGACTTCTGCTATCGTATGGTACCATGTTTTTATTGATTGTAATATCAGCCTTAATCAATCCATTTTCGGCATCTCTTCCAGTAACATCACCTTTTGATCGTAGGTCGATTAGCATCAGATGATTATCGGTTCCGCCAGATATTACTTTGTAGGATTTATCTACAAAGGCTTGGGCCATGACTTTTGCATTTCTCATTACTTGCTCTCCATATGACTTAAAGTCATCAGATAATGCCTCTCCAAAAGCAACTGCTTTCGCCGCTATTATATGTTCGAGTGGTCCACCTTGCATTCCTGGAAATACACCACTATTTAGTATGGATGACATTTTTATTGGTGTCCCTTTCTTTGTCGTACGGCCCCAAGGATTTACAAAGTCTTTCCCCATCATAATAATACCACCTCTAGGTCCTCTAAGTGTCTTATGAGTTGTAGAGCTAACTATGTGGCAATGTGGCATTGGATTATTAAGTAGTCCTTTAGCAATCATTCCTGCTGGGTGTGCAATATCAGCAAGAAGTAAAGCACCTACCTCATCAGCAATAGCTCTAAATCTTGCATAATCCCAATCACGCGAGTATGCAGAAGCTCCACATATGATTAATTTAGGTTTATGCTCTCTTGCTTGTGCAGCCACTTTGTCCATATCTATCAATCCGGAATCTTCTTCTACACCATAGAATACTGGATTGTAAACTTTACCTGAGAAATTAACAGGTGATCCGTGAGATAAATGGCCTCCATGAGATAAATTAAAACCAAGGATAGTATCTCCTGGCTGTAAGACTGCTAAGAATACAGCAGCATTGGCTTGCGCTCCTGAATGCGGTTGAACGTTAGCGTATTCTGCTCCAAATAATTCACATAATCTATCGATGGCGATCGTCTCTACTTTATCAACTACTTCACAACCACCGTAGTACCTTTTTCCTGGATATCCTTCAGCATATTTGTTAGTAAGGCAGCTACCCATTGTTTTCATTACTTGGTAGCTAGTGAAATTCTCTGAAGCTATGAGTTCTATACCTTCTCGCTGTCTTTTCAATTCTTGGTTGATCAGATTGTTGATAATGGGATCTTTGATCATGGCAGTTATTTCTTGATTGTAATATTAAAAAATGTATTAAAATAAGTCCACTACAATAATAGAACTTTCGCAGATATATAAGGTAGAGTATTCGATGAAAGTGTGAACAAAAAAGCTGATAATCATTTGAAGTAATACTCAAGGACAAATGTGAGTGAAAAGCTCTTTGTTGTATTCGGTAAATGAGTATAAAAAAAAGCCCTGTATCAAATTAATGATACAGGGCTCAATATGATTTAAAGTCTTAAAAAGACTATTGCATCTTATTGTACTCCAAGAGCTCTTAGTGTTTCCACGTCTAACTGACCTACTGGAAGTCCGTTATCTTTTTGGAATTTAACTAATGCGTTCTTAGTAGCAGCTCCGATTTGTCCATCAGCACCTGCAGATCCAACATTGTATCCTCTGCTGATAAGAGCAGTTTGAACTCTTCTGTAAAGATCTGGAGTAACGTCACCGTCACAAACCACTTCTTTCCATTCTGTTGTTCCACCTGGCTTAACAAGTACTCTCTTGCTTATCGTTTTGTATTGAGCATCTACAGCGATTGAATTCGTAGTAGGAGCAGTAACTTTCTGATAAGTTCTAGTTTCGTATCTAGCTTCTACTGGTGCAGAAGTTGTAGTTGCAGGACTAGCAAGTTTCTTGTAAGTTCTGTTAGTGTACTTAGCTTCGATAGAGTTACTAGTAGTAGTAGCAGGGCTAGCTAACTTCTGGTAAGTTCTGTTTTCATATCTAGCAGGTACATCTACAGTAGTAGTAGTAGCAGGGCTAGCTAATTTCTGGTAAGTACGAGTTGTATACTTAGCGTCACCAGTTGATTGGTTAGCAGTAGCGTCGTTTACTAATCTTTGGTAAGATCTAGTCTTGTACTTCTTACAGTCTCCGTTTCCACTTGTACCAGATGATACTAGTTCAACTCTTCTGTTAGTAGCTCTTCCAGATGCAGTGTTGTTATCAGCGATTGGAGAAGCTTCACCTCTACCTTCGTAAGATAATCTTGAAGCGTCAACTCCAGCAGCAACTAGTGCATCGTATACAGCTTTCGCTCTGTTTCTAGATAGGCTTTGGTTAGCATCAGCTCCACCTTGGCTATCTGTGTGTCCTACTATTCTTGCTGTCATAGAAGCATCGCTGCTCATCATACCTGATACTCTAGTGATTTCAGATGATGATCCTCCAGTTAAGATCGCAGACCCTGATTGGAAGTTAACGTTAAGAGTAGTTGAGTTACCACAAGCTCTTGCTTCGCTAGATGCAGCAGAAACAAGTTTTTGGTAAGTTCTAGTTGTGTATCTAGCATCACCAGTAGTAGCGTTTGCAGTTGCAGAACTAGCTAATTTTTGGTAAGATCTAGTTGTGTACTGAGGTCCACCATATACTGGCTCCATAGTAGCATCGTTAACTAACTTTTGCATAGTTACAGTAGTGTAAGATGCATCTCCAGTAGTTGCTTCTGATGTTGCATCAGCTACAAGTTTCTGGTAGTTTCTGTTAGTGTACTTAGCGTCACCTGTAGTAGCGTTAGCAGTTGCTACGTTAGCTACTTTTTGGTAAGTTCTAGTTGTGTATTTAGCAGGTACTTCTACTACTTCTGTAGTTGCAGGAGTTACAAGCTTTTGGAAAGTTCTACTTTCATATCTAGCAGGTACAGTTACTGATTCAGTAGATGCAGGAGTTACAAGTTTTTTGTAAGATCTTGTAGTGTACTTAGCAGGTACTTCTACAGTTGTAGTTGTAGCTGGAGTAACTAATTTTCTGTAAGATCTAGTTTCATATTTAGCAGGTACGTCTACTGATGTAGTAGTTGCAGGAGTTACAAGTTTTCTGTAAGATACAGTCTCGTAAGTTGCAGGTACTGTTGTAGATGTAGTAGTTGCAGGAGTTACTAGTTTCTTGTAAGATCTAGTTTCATATTTAGCAGGTACTTCTACTACATTAGTTGTAGCAGGAGAAGCTAATTTTTTGTAAGATCTTGTAGTGTACTTAGCTTCTATGTCGTTAGACTGAGTAGTAGCGTCAGATACTAATTTTTGGTAAGATCTAGTTTCATATTTAGCAGGTACTTCTACTACTTCTGTTGTAGCGTCAGATACTAACTTTTGGTATGTTCTAGTCTTGTATTCAGCAGGTACTTCGATAGTCTTGATACAGTCACCGTTGTCAGTGTAACCATCATCACATCCTACTCTTACTTGCTTAGTTACAGTTCTGTACTGTGCTGGAGTCTCAACTAGACACCATACTAGACAATCGTTAGGATCTGCAGATAAACAGTTTCTATCAGCTTTTTTCTTAACCCACTTACTTGAAGTTGGAGAAGTTTCGATTTGCTCAGTTTGAGTTTCAAATTTAGCTGGTCTTGTTTCTATTCTTGTAGTTGCTTCTCTTACTAATACTTGCTCAGAGATAGTCTCATATTTAGCAGGTACAGTTCTGATAGTAGTATAAGCATCTTGTACTAATACTTGCTCAGTTACAGTTTCGTAAGTAGCTGGCTGAGTAGATAAAGAAGAACTTGCTTCTTTTACTAATACTTGCTCAGACATAGTTTCGAATTGTGCTGGTACTACAGATAGAGTAGTGTAAGCATCTTTCGCTAATACTTGCTCAGATACAGTTTCGTATACAGCAGGTACAGTCTTAAGTACTGTATATGCATCTTTCTGAAGTTTTTGCTCAGAGATAGTTTCGTATACAGCAGGTACTTTAGATAAAGTAGTGTAAGCATCTTTCGCTAGTACTTGCTCAGTTACAGTTTCATAAACTGCAGGTACTGCTCTTAATTCAGTGTAAGCATCTTTTACTAATACTTGCTCAGAGATAGTCTCATAAGTAGCAGGTACAACTCTTAGTGTACTGTATGCATCCTTCTTAAGGATTTGCTCAGTTACAGTTTCGTAAGTTGCAGGTACTGCTCTTAGAGTAGTATAAGCATCTTTTACTAATACTTGCTCAGTTACAGTTTCGTAAGTTGCAGGTACTGCTCTTAATTGATCATACGCTTCAGCAACTAATACTTGCTCAGTTACAGTTTCGAAAGAAGCAGGTACAACTCTTAAAGTTGTGTAAGCATCTTTTACTAATACTTGCTCAGATAGAGTTTCCATTTGTGCAGGTGATATAGATACTGTTGATTCTCCTTCAGAAGCTAATACTTGCTCAGTCATTGTTTCGAATGTAGCAGGAACAACTCTTACAGATGAAGCACCTTCAGCAGATAACATTTGCTGAGAAGCAGTTTCGAACTGTGCAGGTCTGATTCTGATATCGATGATAGAGTTAGGGTCAGCACAGTCAGGAGCAGGAGCCGCAGCACCTCCGTAAGAGATAAGCTCTACTCTTCTGTTTGTTGCTCTTCCAGATGCTGTATTGTTATCAGCAATAGGAGAAGATTCGCCCATACCATCATAGCTTAAACAAGAAGCAGATACACCAGCTGCTACGAGTGCATCGTATACCGCTTTAGCTCTATTTCTTGATAAAGTTCTGTTTGCATCTTCGCCTCCTTGGCTATCAGTGTGACCGATGATCTTAGCAGTAGCACCGCTACCACAATCGATAGTTCCAGCTAATCTAGCGATCTCAGCACTTGATCCTCCTGTAAGTACAGCAGATCCAGAGTTGAAGTTTACATTTAAGTATGAAGAGTTACCTCCAGCAGATCCACAGATAGCACCGTGAGTGCTTACCATTACTTGCTCACTCATTGTTTCGAATGTAGCTGGTGAAATGCTAATTGAAGATTCTCCTTCAGAAGCTAGTACTTGCTCAGACATAGTTTCGAATCTAGCAGGAATGATTCCTAAGTCAGATTCTCCGTCGCTTACTAATACTTGCTCAGAAGCAGTTTCAAACTGTGCAGGGCTTACACTTACTGTAGACGCTCCTTCAGCAGATAATACTTGCTCAGAGATAGTCTCAAATTGTGCAGGCACAACTCTTAGTTCAGTGTAACCGTCTTGAGCTAATACTTGCTCAGTTACAGTTTCGAATTGAGCAGGTACAACATTTAATGTTGATCCTCCTTCTTTTGATAGTACTTGCTCAGTCATTGTTTCGAACTGTGCAGGCACCACAGAAAGAGTACTTGCTCCTTCTTTTGATAGAACTTGCTCAGTTACGTTCTCGTATTGAGCAGGTACAACTTCTACCCTTGTTGTTGCATCTTTAACTAGTACTTGCTCAGTGACAGTCTCATATTGATCCTGGATCAGACACTTAGCGTAGCACTTACCCGGTACTGAAGGCATACCTGCCTCCGGTTGAGCGTAAGTTACAAATGCAGCCATAAGGAGAAGTAGAGTACAGATTAAGTTCAGTTTTCTCATGGTTGATTTAAATTTGATGAATAAATGATTTCTATTAATAATTCCTAATAATAATTTACAAAACCTATATATTTCCCTGACATTATGTCAGGATTGATTTCGGAGCGCAAATATAGTGTTTAACTATAGATTTACCGCTAATTCCATAATCCGAAATCTCTTCTAATGGATATATATCGCCACTTTTCATTAAGATAAGAATTTTTTCTTTATCCTTATTATAAGTTTGATTTGATTCACTTCCTGTTAAGACTATGTAATCTAAATCAGATGGGCTAAATCCATGATTCTCCAATAATTGAGACCTCATATTTTGTATGATTTCTTCATCTATCGGTTCGTTCTGCAAATATACCTTAAATAAGGCTCTATTTAGAATTGAAGCCGATAAATATTGAAGGACTTTATCGTGGTTGTTTACCTGTATTTTAAGGGTGTAGACGATATCTGTATCATCGACTTTGCAAAAGCTTTCGATAAGCTCAGTCGTGATTTTATTATCTACCTTTTCGCTTAGTTCAAGTAGCTCCCTTAACGGTTGTGATATATACTCTTTTTTACCTTCGTTGTACTCGTGTTTTAGCCTCTTCATAAATGAAATAAGCATCTGTTCTGCTGCAATGCCTGTCTTATGAAGATATACCTGCCAGTACATAAATCTTCGAGCTACTAGAAATTTCTCAATAGAGTAAATTCCTTTCTGCTCTATAACTAGTCGATTATCTCTTACATTAAGCATAGTGATAATTCGATCATAACTCACTACGCCTTCTGCTACTCCTGTAAAAAAACTATCTCTGTTAAGATAATCTAATCTGTCCATATCCATCTGGCCGCTAATTAGCTCATGTAGAAATAGCTTATGATACTCGCCTTTGAAAATCTCTATTCCCAAAGCTAACTTTCCATCAAATTCGATATTTAGCTGCTGCATGATGGCAAGCGACATCTCTTCGTGATGAAAAGGCAAAATATTATGCTCTAAAGCGTGTGAGAATGGACCATGACCAATATCGTGTAGTAATATTGCTAAACATACTCCCTCAAATTCTTCATCCGTAATCTCTATGTTTTTAGATCTTAGAGTATTTACAGCTTCGCATGTAAGGTGTAACGCACCCAACGCATGATGGAATCTAGTATGCATAGCACCTGGATATACCAGATGAGATAAGCCTTGCTGAGATATCCTACGCAAACGTTGAAAATACGGATGCTCGATAATATCATACAAGATATCAAACGGAAATGTGATAAATCCGTAGATAGGGTCATTAAAAAGTTTCTTTTTACTCAATTGCGGAAATATTAAAATTCATGAGTCCGTTACAGTAACTTAGACTTATAAAGTCTGAGAAAGTCACTATTGGATAATACATTAAAGGTACGAAATCAAAGAAAGTTAACTACATGGAGAATAAGATCAAGATACTTTGGGCAGATGATGAGATAGATTTATTGAAACCACAGCTGTTTTTTCTAGAAAAGAAGGGATATGAAGTAGTAACAGTAACTAATGGACATGACGCATTAGATGTCATTGCAGAGGATAGCACTATCGATGTTGTTTTCCTTGATGAGAGTATGCCAGGACTTACAGGTCTTGAGACATTATCACGAATCAAAGAGACTAAAGGAAGCATTCCGATCGTGATGATCACTAAGAATGAGGCCGAAAACCTGATGGAAGAGGCTATCGGTTCACAGATTGATGATTATTTGATCAAACCCGTGAACCCTAATCAAATCTTGTTGACCCTCAAAAAATTAATCGATAACAAAAGATTAGTCAGTGAGAAGACGGCAACGGACTACCAACAGGAATTTAGAAATATATCGATGGATATCTCTAGTGGTCCTGATCATGAGGAGTGGAGTGCAATATATAAGCGTATCATCAATTGGGAACTCAAACTCGACGAAAGCAATAATCCACAGCTTAAAGAGATCTTGGATATGCAGAAAAGTGAGGCCAATAAGGAGTTTTCACGTTATGTTACGAAAAATTACGAAGATTGGATGAATAAGGAAGGTGGACCTATACTCTCACATAAGATGATGAAGGATAAGATTTTCACTAAAATGGATCGTTCCAAACCTGTTTTTTTTCTATTGTTAGATAATTTGAGGTATGATCAATGGAAAGTATTGGAGCCTTTGATTACTGATTTGTTTAGAGTGGATAGTGAAGATTACTTTTACAGTATACTGCCGACTGCCACACAATATAGCCGTAATGCGATTTTCGCGGGTATGACTCCAGCGGATATTCAAAAGAAGTATAAGGATAAATGGCTGAATGACAATGAGAAAGGAGGGAAGAATATGCATGAAAAATTCTTTTTTCAAGAACAGGTAGGGCGTGTAATCAGAGATGACATTAAAACTGATTATGTAAAGATTACCAATGTGAGTAAAGCAAAACAGCTCCAGGATAATATACTGAATTACATGCAGAACGATATGACTGTGATCGTTTACAACTTTATAGACATGCTATCTCATAGTCGAACAGAGATGGAAGTAATCAAAGAGCTTGCAGGTGATGAAAAAGCTTATAGGTCTCTTACTAAATCGTGGTTTCTCAATTCGCCACTCTATGGTGCTTTGGAAAAATTAGCAGAAAAGGATATTCAGTTGTTCATATCTACAGATCATGGTACTATAAGGGTAAAGCAACCGAGTAAGGTGATTGCAGATAGAGATACCTCTACAAATCTTAGGTATAAAGTAGGTAAGAATCTACAATTTGATCCCAAAGATGTATTAGCTGTACGTGATCCGCACAAAGTTGGACTTCCAACGCCTAATATAAGTTCGACGTTTATATTTGCTAAAGAAGATAAATTCTTCTTATATCCAAACAACTACAATCACTTTAAACAATATTACAATGATACATTCCAACACGGAGGGATCAGTCTTGAGGAAGTAATTTGTCCAGTGATATCACTATCTAGTAAAGGATAGTGTACTTGAAAAGACGCCGAAAGTGCGTTAGAAGATTTAAAACAGCTATTGCCACTTGTTGGTGATAGCTGTTTTACTTTACCCAGGTATGATTAGTAAAATTTACTTTTTGATCAGATGGTCGAAAATCTGTGGATGGCTTAACACAAACTCCCTGTACCATGCCTTACTTTTGAGAAAGTAGATACTTTGTCCATGCTTTGTTATGCCTTTCATCTTAATGCGTACCAGTGTTTTTAGGATGAGGTTATATTCTTTTATTTCTTCAATATCCTCGTATCTATATTGGTATGTCTTAAAATAGTTGCTAGCTGAGAATGCCTCTTCTGCAAATTCTACTCTCAGTAATTTCATGATTGTGAAATAAATGAAAGCTAGAAATAATAAGAAAAAGCCCAATACACCTAATTTAAACGTCCAATCGCCAAATAATAGGTTTTCTTCTCCAGATGAAAAGAAAATAGCCAATGTCATCAATCCGAAGAAGGCGATCCATAGGGTAGGCAAGAAGATCTTTAATACCAATGTTAGGTTTGAACTTACTCTTGTACTCATAAATTTTCCTTTAGTTGATTAGCTTTTTCTACTCTGCGACTGATGTGTATACTGACTTCATAAAGGAAGAATAGTGGTACACCGATTAGAAACTGTGATGTCACGTCTGGTGGTGTAATTACCGAAGCGAGTATTAGTATTATTACTAAGGCATGCTTTCTATACTTTCTCATGAAGTCTGGTGTCAGCAATCCTATTTTAGATAAGAAGTAGACCACGATAGGTAACTCAAAGACAATACCTGTGGGAATAGTAAACATAGTCAGGTAACTTACATATGAGGCTAGGGTAGGATCTATAATGATCTCTGAACTCAGGTTGTATCCGACTAAAAATTTGATCGCGAATGGAGATATAACAAAGTATCCAAATAATGCTCCTGCAATGAATAGAAATGAGCAGTACGCCACTATCCCTCTTGCTGCTTTTTGCTCTCCTGGATATAACCCAGGCTTGAGAAATTGCCAAAATTCCCAAAAGATATAAGGAAATGAAACAATGAAACCAAGACTCATGCATACTTTAAGACTAGTGAAAAACTGTTCGCCTAGCTCCTTTACTTGTAGCCCAAATACAGGAGGCTTAAAACAAGTAGCATCCGAAAGTCCACAGAAAAATTGATATGTAAGGAATGAATCTTGTTTGGGCCAAAAGATAATATTGTTAAATACCCAGGATTCAAATATGTAAAAGATGATAGCAAATATAACGATCGCTAGTATCGATCTAATGATATGCCACCTTAGTTCTTCTAAGTGCTCTAAGAAGCCCATGTCTTTCTCTTCTTCTTTGGCTGGCGTATTATTTTTCTTTTTGGCTAGTCCGAGCATTTGTAATCTAGATCAGTAACATTGAAACGAAGTGCAAATATATACTACTATGTCTTTGGATGGTGTCTATCCATTGTAATATGTTGAAAGGTATTTTATTCTATATTTTTCCTACGAGCTGAGAAATAAAGAATACGTAGAAGATAATAAGCATCGCTCCTTCCCACTTGCTAATCTTACGAGTAAGGCAAATCATTCCAAAAAGGATAGTAGCAGCGAGCATAAATGGCGTGTCAAAAGTCAATGTGTCCTCAGGGATCTTAAGGTCTCCAAAGAACCTTGGAATACTCATCACCGCAAAAGTGTTAAACATATTACTACCTAAGACATTTCCAATGGCCATTCCGTGGTTTCCTGCTTTTGCAGCTTTGACACTCACCACAACTTCTGGTAACGAAGTACCTAAAGCAACCGCTCCCAATGCGATTATGTGTGGGTCGATAGCCATAATAGTGGCTATCTCAGTCATAGCTAATATAGTGTAGGTAGCGCCAAAGTATACGAGGGCAGCGCCAATTACAAGCATGGTATATGTCTTAGCATTAGGTTTATCACCCTTGTCTTCATCATTATCTTTCTTCCCAGAGAATGAATTCATGAGAAATACAACGAGAGCAATTATGAATATGCTAGCTTCTACAAGTGTAAATTGAAGATCATATAATGCAAAATATAATAGGAAAGCCGATCCAAATAGTAAGGGCATATCAATATTCATTACGTCAAAATCTATCTTCATATTGCCTGCTACGAAAGCAGAAATACCGAGGACTAGAAGGATATTAGTAATATTGGATCCAATTACATTACCTACTACAATCTCAGATGAGCCAGACATTACTGCGGCTATAGAGGTAGCAAGCTCTGGCAATGAAGTACCAAAGGCGACAATAGTCACACCTATGATAAATGAAGGAATACCCATGTATGTACCAATCTTCTCAGCAGAACCTATAAACCAATCAGATGCTACTACAAGAGCAGTTAAACTCACTACAAATACTACGATTGCTAATGTTAATCCCAATTCCTATCTAATTTTGATTTAAAGAGCTGTAAAGTTACGTATTTAAAGTCTATCGAAGTACAAGCTTTAGCTTAGGTGATGATAAATTTAGATTAATACAGATTAAATCCAGTTGTATTATTCATGTGCAAATAAAAAAGCAGCCCTTGTAATACAAGAGCTGCTTCACTTAATTTATTTCGTATGTTGATTATAACCTTACCACCTTCTCTGTTTGCACAGTTCCGCTGATTTGTATAGTCAAATAATATATTCCTTGAGGATAGTTAGCCATATCTACAGTGAAGTTTCCTTCAGCGTCAGTTTGACTGTTCATTACTTGTCCATTGATGCTTCTTACCATTATAGAAGATGCCTCTCCGGTATTTACAGTTACGAAATCAAGTGTAGAAGTTGGCGTAATTCTGATATTCGCAGCTTTATCCATCTTTACAGATACTTTGTCAGAATATTCAAATGCACCATCAATATCTACTTGCTTTAATCTATAGTAATTGACACCGCTTAATGGAGCATCATCTACAAATGTGTAGTCTACTAATGTTTGACTATTGCCTTCACCATAGACTTTACCAATAGATTCAAATCTATTTCCATCAT
>CALKJD010000111.1 GCA_937995755.1 uncultured Saprospiraceae bacterium
TTCTCTACTTTCTCTATAAGCTCTATTAGATACGATTTATTTACCTGACCTATGAATACTAGATCAATAATAGTGCTATCCATCCCCTTGGCAAAAGCACCACTTACAAACACCTTCTCAACGTCACCTAGCCTTTCAACAACATTTTCAATAATTTTATCAAAACCGATATGCTTCAATACTATATTGTGTATTTCTTCAAATAACGGATGTTTCTTATTCGCCTGAAATATCTTCTTATTTCCTTCAGAAGACGAACTTAACATACCCGCCTTCTCCAATCTATTAAGCTCAAGACGAATAGCATTGGATGAATCACCAAATTCTGATTCTAGACCTCTCAAATAGGACTTAGTGCTGCTATTCAAGAAAAACTTGAGCAACAATTTGATCCGAGTCTTAGATGATATTAATGTCTCAATCATAAATGAGTAGTATTATTACTCAAAGATAGTGCTTTTTTATCAAATTATTAATCAACGTTTTGCAATAATAGTATTAAGGACAAGATCGTAGTCGCTTGAGCAATCGAGTCTGCTAACACGCCTCCCCAATCGATATCTTTCTTTTCACCCTCTGACCCTTTTTCATTCTTCACTTGCTTATATCCTACTTGGATCTTAGATCCTGGCCTAACGTCTGGATAATCTCTAAAGAATAAAAATCGCTTTACTCTTTTCACTTCTCCATTGGAATACTCTACAGTGATATTGTTTTTATCTCCTGACTTATTGACTCCACCTGCATATTTATCTATGTAATACTTAGCATTCTTACCATCCTCAAATGGAAAAGTCTGTGAGCCTGACCCTGCTACATCATTCGTATATAACTCATCTGCTTTAGTGGCACCAGATACTGTTACAAGATTATTTTGCTTAGGCAGCTCAATTCGATCACCGGCTTGGAGTATTATGTTGTTAAAAGACTTAGGGTTGTCGATTGCATCAGCAAGATCAAAAATTACATATCCAACATCATCTTTTTGCCTATACAACTTAATGCCTTTCACAAATGCTTCATCTGTCAGGCCTCCAGCATCTTTAATGACATCTAAAATCTTAGTGTTGTCTTTGGTCAATACATAATTTCCTGGATACTTTACTTCTCCAACGATATTGACATTTCTCAGCAGCTCAAAATCAGGTGCTCTACGAACTATTATCTGATCAAATGGTTCTAATTCAAATTTGTCTCCACCTTCAATTACAAGGTCTTTATTTATTCTAAGGTTAGCAGCAAGTACCTTTGTCTCGTTTACATCTGAAAAATCAACTCTGTAGACATTTACTCTTTCAGGATTGCTTTCTTTCTTCAATCCACCTGCTAAACGTAAGGCATCCTGTAGCTTTAATGAAGGGTTATATTTTAGTTTAGTTGGATTTAGTACCTCACCTCCTACTTCCACAAAGAAATCTTCCTTAAATCTATTCTTGTTATATATGACTAGCCTGTCATTCGGCATGATTAGCAAGTTTTCCTCTGAAGATGGATTAAATAACGCTTCTCTTAGCTTCACTGGAATGTATTCTAGTTCAGCCGAGGTAGGGCTTATCTTTCTATAGATATAAGCGTACTCATCTAAAGCATCTCTTATTAATCCTCCAGATAAAAATACGGCGTCACTTACTCTTAATCCTCCATTATCATTGAGCAAAAATGAACCTTCTGATCTCACTGCACCAGTAACTTCAAAAGTAGATCTGTCAGTAAATTCTGCGGATGATTTCACTGTCAATTTATCTCCTTTCTGCAATTTAATATTTGCGGCACCACTAGGACTCTCTAAGGCTGACCTAAGGTCTAACACTTCATATCTCACCGTTACTAAATCTTCATTTAACCTCTGTAAGTATACCGTCTTAGTGATTGCATTGTCCTTTAATCGCGCTTTTTCTACTAAATCAACCAAAGTCATGTTCTCTGTAAGAGCGAATACTCCAGACACTTCAACTGCTCCTTGTACACTTACCACTTTCTCTAAGGGAGAATCTACTGTTTGCACTGATACCTTATCGCCATTCTGTAATTTTGTATTCTTAGAAGAGGCCTGATCAAAATCAATATCGATTATCTCCAACTTATCTCCTACCCTTCTTTCTATTTGAATCTTTCTAGTCAGCGCATTTGATTTTAATCCACCTGCGAAGCCGATCAAGTTACCTAATGTCTCATTAGGCAGTAATTCATAACGATAAGGTCTGTTCACAGCTCCTGAGATAGTGACTAATTTTTCAGCTACTGGCACAAAAATATAATCGTTCTCCTGAAGAAAGAATTCATCCCCTACGATAGGATCTTGAATATATTTATATATATCTAAAGTCTTTGGTGATTCTCCTGATCTCCTAAGTTGAATTTTTCTCACACTTCCAATGTCTGTTGGGCCTCCAGCTGCTACAAGGGCATTGAATGCATTATTTAATGCTGAAACATTGAAATTTCCATAATTAAATACCTCTCCTGAGATATTAACATTAATCGTTCTTGAAGCTAAGACAGACATATCAAAGTCGTCCTTACGGAACCTTACGTAATTTGCCATTTTGGATTTGATCAATACCTTCGCATCAGACAGCTTAATTCCTGAAAGGTAGACACGAAGATCTGGAAATGGCGAAATATGACCATCTTCGGCTATTGTAAATGATTCATTATATACCGAAAGTCCCCATATCGAAATCGCGATCTTATCATCAGGACCTAACACATATGAAGATGGAGCTTTAGCATCGCTCGATTTATTATAAAATTTTACACTTTGTGATCTAAATATATGCTGACCATACGTAATAGCTGTTGGCAAACTCTCTTCTTCATTTTCCCTTATCTGGTCTACAATAGCTTCTTCTACAGTAGCGCCATCTTTAACCGCCTCTATTACTTCAGTATCATCTACTTTAAGCGTTTCGAGATCCTTGGCTTCTCCTGAAGAAACTGTAGAACTACCAGAATCAGAAAGAACAGCTTTTTTTTCAGCTTCTATCTTAGATATAATAGCTTCTAAGGCATCTTGCACCTTTTTAACTTCAGATGGATTATTAACATTCACATTGTTAATATCTATACCTTGCTCTAGCAACTCTGCCTTGATTCTATTCTCTTGATCGGCAAGACCTCTTCTAGCTAACTCTTCCTTAGCAGCTTGTTCTGTGATGCTTTGACTCATTACTGGAGAGACCATTACCATCGCAAACAACAAAATGATTATGTATTTCAAATTCTTCATTATTTATAATTAAGTGAAGGAGCCAAAATTCTTTCTGCTTCTTCTGTAGTTATCTTTTTTCTTAATGCGTAATCACCGACTTGATCTCTATCTATTACACCCAGACCAAAGTACTTAGACTCTGGATGAGCAAAATAAAAACCACTTACTGAGGCTGCTGGATACATAGCTTTGCTCTCAGTCAATTGTATTCCTATTTCATTTTCAACATCTAGCATCTTCCAGATCGTATCTTTTCCAGTATGATCAGGACAAGCTGGATAGCCAGGCGCTGGTCTTATGCCTTCATATCGCTCCTTGATCAACTCTGCATAATCTAGATCACTTGTTGACTCATATCCCCAATAATCCGTACGAACATCATAGTGTAGCTTTTCTGCTAACGCTTCCGCCAACCGATCACACACTGCTTTACACATAATGGCGTTATAATCATCATGTTCAGCTTCATACTGAGCTACGATTTTTTCAATACCGATCCCTGCTGTGACTGCAAACATACCTAAATAGTCTTTATGACTTGCTGGAGCGATAAAGTCACTCAAAGAGGCATATGCTTTTCCTGGCGCTTTTTTCCGCTGCTGCCGCAGAAAGTATACAACTTCTTGCATACCCTTACCATCCTCTACCACGACGTCATCACCTTTACTATTAGCAGAAAATATGCCGAATATTGCCTTAGCCGTAATCGATTTGTCATTTATGATCTTCTCTAATATAATATTAGCATCCTCAAAGAGCTTTTGGGCTTCTTTACCGAGCACTGCATCATCTAAAATAGTAGGGTACTTGCCCTTCATCTGCCAACTGGCAAAAAATGGCGTCCAATCTATAAAGGGCACTATATCTTCGAGTTCAATATCATCTATAACCGTTACTCCAAGTCGATTAGGTGCTTTAGAAGTGAATTCATCCCAATTTAGCTGTAGTGACTGCTCTCTAGCCTCATCAATAGTAATACATTCTTTGATATTTGATCTATTTTTACGCTGTTCGCGTACGCCCTCATATTCAATTTTGATATTTGATTTGTACTCTGCCGCATGATCCTCACTCAATAGATTACTCGCCACAGTTACAGATCTAGATGCATCGAGTACATAGACTACTGGACCAGAATATGCAGGATCGATCTTAAGCGCAGTATGTAACTTAGATGTCGTTGCTCCTCCGATGAGTAAAGGTATCTTCATACCTAAGCGCTCCATCTCCGACGCGACATAGACCATCTCATCCAGCGATGGCGTAATCAGACCACTCAATCCAATCACATCTACGTTATGATTTTGTGCTGCCTTTATAATTTTATCTGCAGATACCATCACACCAAGATCAATGATCTCATAGTTATTACATGATAGCACCACTCCGACAATATTTTTACCTATATCATGCACATCTCCCTTGACGGTTGCCATAAGGATTTTGCCATTTGTTTGTACCACTCCAGCTTTCTCTTCTTCGATAAATGGAGTAAGATATGCGACAGATTTTTTCATTACTCTAGCGCTTTTTACCACTTGCGGCAAGAACATTTTTCCGGCTCCAAATAGATCTCCTACTACATTCATTCCATCCATTAATGGACCTTCGATCACATTGATTGCGGAAGGATATTTCTTACGCGCTTCCTCCGTATCTTCATCGATAAATTCTTGTATACCTCTTACTAATGAATGAGACAGTCTTGACTCTACACTCTCCTCTCTCCACTTTAGATCTTTTACTAATTTCTTACCTGAACCTTTTACTCTTTCAGCATAATCTATCAGCCTCTCCGTCGCATCAGGTCTTCTATTGAAAAGTACATCCTCCACTAACTGAAGAAGATCTTTAGGAATGTCTTCATAAATTTCCATCATTCCAGCATTTACTATACCCATATCCATACCCGCATATATAGCATGATACAGAAAAGCAGAATGCATGGCTTCTCTTACTGCATTATTTCCTCTAAATGAGAAGGAGATATTACTTACTCCTCCACTTACTTTTACTCCTGGACAAGCCGCTTTAATCTGACGTGTAGCTTCTATAAAGTTGATGGCATAAGGGTTATGCTCTTCTATGCCTGTGGCTACCGCAAATATGTTAGGATCAAAAATAATATCGGTAGGGTCAAAATCAACTTCATTCACCAGTATGTCATATGCTCGTTTACATATTGACACCTTTCTCTCAATGGTATCAGCTTGTCCCTCCTCATCAAATGCCATGACTACAGTCGCAGCACCATATTTTCTTAATATTTTGGCTTGATGAATAAATTGTTCTTCTCCTTCCTTCATTGAGATAGAGTTAACAATACACTTGCCTTGTACGCACTTCAATCCTTCTTCGATCACTTCAAACTTGGATGAATCAATCATCACAGGAAGTTTAGCAATGTCTGGTTCTGACATCATAAGATTAAGAAACTCTTTCATCACTGCCTTAGAGTCTAATAATCCTTCGTCCATATTGACATCTATAATCTGAGCTCCACCATCCACTTGCTGTTGTGCTACTGATAATGCCTCCGAGTATTCACCATTTTTAATGAGTCTGGCAAATTTTTTCGATCCAGTGACATTTGTTCTTTCTCCAATATTTATAAAATTGAGATCCTCTCTTACATTTAAAGGTTCCAAGCCTGAATACTGAGATATAGGTCTGATATGAGGTATAGGTCTAGGTTGATAATCACTAGCCGCTGTAGCCATCGCTTGTATATGTTCTGGCGTAGTACCACAGCATCCACCTATGAGATTTACCATATTATTAGCCAAAAAATCTCTAATTTGATCTGCCATCTCATCTGGCCCTTGATCATATTCGCCTAATTCGTTAGGTAGCCCTGCGTTAGGATAAGCACTGACGTAGCAGTCTGCAATACTCGATAGTTCGTTGAGATATGGTCTAAGTTCTTTGGCTCCTAATGCACAATTGAGCCCAATAGTTAGAGGTTTTGCGTGCTTTACAGAGATCCAAAATGCTTCGGTGGTCTGACCACTTAACGTCCGACCACTAGCATCTGTAATAGTGCCAGAGATCATTATAGGTATATCTCTTCCAACTTCCTCTAGCACTTCTTGAATCGCATAGAGCGCTGCTTTAGCATTGAGCGTATCAAATATCGTTTCTACTAAAAATATATCTACTCCTCCATCCGCAAGGGCTCTTGCTTGTTCGTAGTAACTTTCTTTTAAGTCATCAAAACTGACCGCTCTGAAACCAGGATTATTAATATCTGGAGAAAGTGAAGCGGTACGATTGGTTGGCCCTAATGCTCCAGCAACGTACCTTGGTTTGCTAGGGTTAGCCTGTGTGTATATTTCAGCTACTGATTTGGCGATTTTTGCAGACTCTACATTCATCTCGTAGGCGAGCTCTACCATATCGTAATCTGCCTGAGATATGCTATTGGCTGAGAAGGTATTCGTCTCTACTATATCTGCCCCAGCATCAAAATATTGCTGATGTATCTCGGCAATGATATGCGGCTGTGTAATAGAAAGCAATTCATTATTGCCTTTGATATCCATATGATACTCCGAAAATCTATCTCCACGATAATCTACTTCGGTGAGCTTATGCTGCTGTATCATAGTGCCCATTGCTCCATCCAGCACTAAAATCCGTTCTTTTATAGCTTCTCTTATGCTCATCCTTAGTAATCGATTTGCTCTCTACCCATATTCACTCTAAGTCCTAGACCAATGTATTTGGTATCTATGGTCTTACTTGCTAGCTCAGAATCTGACTTTCGATATACCAAATCTAAATCTATATAATAGTTGTACATCAACTGATAACTTGCATTTAATCCAAGCATCATTATATCTGTTTGTAAGCCTTGAGTGGTTTCATTGCCAAAATCACGATCCAAAGCCCCTCCATTTCTTGAACTATTAATAAGCAAGATGTTATTTCCAAAATTATCACCATCTCCATCTTCTCCATACTTACTAATCATCGCTCTACCATGGAAATATAACTTGTCGCTCCATTGATACTTAGCGCTACCAAGAAACTCTTTGAAGTTAGCGCCTAGTGGATGTGCAAGTGGCTGGCTATGGTGTGAATAGCTAGCATTACTATACTCAGGATATACCGATAATTCTCTACTATGAGAATATGTATACGGCCTTACTGTATTGTATTCTACCTGTAAATCAAGATGATCAACGTCCAGTGCATTATAGTATTTGAGTCCAAGTTGATACCCAAATTTATTGGCCCACCAACCTGAACTTGCCTTCAGTTCATCAAGTTTAAATTCGTCTAGCACCAACTGTCCATATGCTTGAAAATGTCCTCCAAATGTATAGTTGGCATTCATACCTAGAATTACATTATCAGGGGATCCCAAGCCAGATTCAATGACTCTATAGAGTATAATCGGATTAAGGTATTGCAGTTCAAATTGATTTTGTCTATCAAATACAACCGTTTCGAATAATCCTATCTCAAATTTTTTAGTCGGCTTATAAGAAAGGTAATGAGACGCCATATATTTTTTAGTCAATAACCTATCGCCTGGAAGCGTTCTATGACTTAATGAATTGAGTTCTGCCCATATATTTTGGTATTGGAGCTTCCAAATCCTGGTATTGAGTTTTACGTAAAAGTAATTGTCTCCGCTATCAGATAAGAGTAATGACCTGATGCCATTCCCTATCATATGCTTGCCATGACCCATCTCTAGCGCTACATGCTTACTTACATCCAAGCCTACATATCCTTCTGCATCAAAATAATCATAGCCATTAAAATCATCGAGTACAGCACTCTGAAAATCCTTGTATGTACCTTGACCAGGCACTGCTTTATACTTGTCTATGGATGATTCTATATATCCTGCAAAATTTCTCTGATTATCTACGACTCTTGTATAGTAGTAAATCTTATTGTCGATCGTACCTCTAAGTTCTGCACCTCTAGTATTCCTAATGATGGTTTGATCGCCATCTTTCCCCATTTGAATATTGATAACAGGATTAGCTCTTAAGGTGAAATTACTTGTATTTACTTCATAAAAATTGGCTCTGTTATTATATAAAAGACCAAATAAGCCTTTCTTATCTTGACGAGGTTGAACATTTTCAGATTCATCGTTATTCTTATCGTAATAATAGAATGTTCCAGTACTATCCACATAGACCTTATCGTCTTTAATGGTGACCTCTGCTTGCCCCTCATTAGTCTTAGCCCAATATTCTGTATTGTTTTGAATGACATATTGTCGATCCTTTTGATCAATTGACGTGATGCTATCCTGTAGGTATTGAGCCCCAAGCATCATATCTCTACGATCAATATTCCTAATTGAACTCATTCTCGTCTGGTCATACCCTAATACATACCATCTATCACTGATGTGTTCTGCTCGAGTACCTGGAAGCTGATAATACGACTGCGCTAGCAATACAGCTATTGGGAGCTGAAGAAGGAGAAACCCTATTATTTTTTTAGTATTCAAAATGTCTATGATTGTCAAAGAGTTAAAGGTATGCAATACGCTAATCAAACTTTAATTATACCTAGCCGATTTATGTAGCTGTGGGTTTAGGAATTAGTGCTTGCTAATTTCTATTCCTTTGATTTTTCGATACAGCTCAGTAGCATATCCATCTGTCATGCCTGAAATATGGTCGATCACCAACATAATCTTCTCATAACTGGATTGAACATTACTCGTTTTATACTGATCTGGCATCAGCCGAAGTACCTTCTTTTCATAAGTTCCTCTTTCAGATTTTAGCACCGTAGGGATGTACATTTGTAAAAGTTCACTCATGACGTTATACCCTGCAATCTCTATCTCCACTACAGACTCATGATTATAAATCTTATCAACAGAAAGCTGGATTACTTTTTCCAAAGATGGGCAATCATCCGAAATGACGTCCATCAATGTGGATGTGAACTTACCCACTAATATATCATCCATATTAGAGATAAAAATCTCTGCCGCCCTATTCACCAGTGTATTGATGGTCATTGCTCTGAGAAAAGATACCGCTTCATTATCATCCTTTATTTTCCCACAGTATTCTCTTAGGTTATCACCTTCTACTTGTCCTTTTACCTCACTTATTATAGATAATAGAGAATTTTCTACTTGAGACCTATCTAATATATTGATCCTATGCGCATCTTCCATATCGATAACCATGTAACAGATATCGTCTGCCGCCTCGGTCAAGTATACAAAAGGGTGACGAAAATAGCAGTTTTCAGCGTTCCAGTCCTTGACCATATGCGTATTGTCTACGACTTCTTGATAGATTTTCTGATCAGATCTAAAAAACCCATACTTCTTACGGTGCTTATACTTTCTATCGGTTTCGTTAGAGGCACAAGGGTACTTTAACAATGATGCTAATGTAGTGTATGTAAGCCTTAGCCCTCCAGCAGACTTTCCTTCATACTGTCTACTGAGTATTCTTATCGCATTGGCATTACCTTCAAAATTGATTAGATCTTGCCATTCTTCATCGGTGCAATGGTCTCTTAACTTCTTACCTTCTACGCTTTCATCAGCAAATTTTTTAAAATAGTTAGAAATTGCTGCTTCTCCGCTATGTCCAAAAGCTGGGTTACCCACATCATGTGCAAGACAAGCTGCAGCTATTACACTTTTAAGTTGATATTTATAAAATTCCTTATCTCCATCGCTCAGACCATCTACATGACTAGCTATGTGATTACCGACGATCTCACCTAAGGATCTACCTACGGAAGATGTCTCTAATGAATGTGTCAATCGATTGTGAACAAATGTATTTCCAGGGAGCGGAAACACTTGAGTCTTGCCTTGAAGCCTTCTGAAAGCAGATGAAAAGATCAATCTATCAAAGTCTCTCTGATAGTTATGCCTATAGCTTTCATCCACTTTTTTGGATGAGGAGCCAGTCCTTTGATCTGATATACAATTTTGCCAATTCATAATACGTAAGTGTAAGAGCCTGCAACTTACCAAGAATATAGGTGATTATGAATAGGCTAGTTGAATATTCTCCATTAAACATTGTGACTTAGAGAAAGACTCCTAACAGCTGAAAAAGATAGATTTCTATAAAAACCATCGTACAGACCAGAGTAGACCTAGCATCCTCTATATATTGGCAATAAATGTATCTTTGTCCTTGGCAAAAGATTAGCATTTCCAAACCATTCTTATAGATATGTAAAAACAGTACCACATCTTCTATTTGTCAAGAAAAGCTGGTTTATTGAATCTTGCTGCTTAATATATTCGATGCTGCATTAATCATTTTTGAAAATTACCGAGTTTTATACTTTAAGGGAATATCTAAACTCAAATGACACATATTAATGGAAGGACAACTTAAAAATGTATTTAAGCAATCTGCGATATACAGTATTGGCAATTTTGCTAATAAAATCATAGGGTTTGTTCTCCTACCTCTCTACACAGACTATTTGACGATTGATGACTATGGCGTCTTGGGTCTTTTAGAAGTTATGGCCGTTGTTCTTGTAACAGTTCTTAGCTTTAGGATTCCTACAGCAATGATTCGTTGGTGCTCTGATACGGAGAATGAGGAAGAGCAAAAATCGATTTTATACACTTCATTTATAGGTATTTTTATAATTGGTCTTTCTCTAAATGCATGTCTTTTTCCCTTTTCAAAACAATTTGCTGTAGGATTATTCAATAACATAGATTTTACAATATTTTTTCAATTGCTCTTTGTATCCATAGGCATAGAATTATTAAGTAAAGTCCCTTTAGAGTTTCTAAGATTTAAACAAAAATCAACTTTGTTTATATCTATCAATATTATAAAACTTATAGTTGTACTAGGGCTGAATATATACCTAATAGCATGGCTAAATTGGGGAATTAAAGGTATTCTAATAAGCCAAATAGTAGGGCATGGAATTGTATTACTTCTAACGAGCAAGTACTTAATATCAAACTTCAGCTACCGCTTTAATGCTAAGGCAGCCAAGGAGATGGCTTATTATGGCTTTCCGTTAGTATTTTCCAGTTTAGCAGGGGTATTACTATCATTGGCCGACAGATTCATTCTTCCTTACTTTCACGAATATGGAGACTTAGGTCTATATACCTTAGGTTACAAAATTGCCAGTGTAACAAATGTCTTTCTGATCACTTCCTTCCAACTGGGATTCTTACCCATCGCGTTCAAAAGATACAAGGATCCTCAATTCAAACCCTTTATCTCTAAAATATTGACCTATTTTACTTTTCTCGTGGTCTTATGTACATTATTTATCTCATTTTTCTCACAGGAAGTCATAAAGACATTCTCTAAAAATATAGATTATTGGGACGCATACAACTTAGTACCGCTGATAGGTTTTCTATTCATTTTCAAAGCGATACAATATGTCTTTACCTTAGGCTTACACTTTGAGAAAAGGACAAAATTAAATATTAACATAGTAGTACTTGGTCTAATAGTAAATATAACATTGAACATACTCCTCATTCCAAAATATGATATAATTGGAGCTATTATAGCTTCTATAATATCGGGTTTAGTTACTCTATTGTATAGTTACAGGCTATCTATGCGGATCTATCCGGTAAGATATGAAATAAGAAAAATAGTTGTGTTAGTCGGCATTAGTACTATCTTTGTAATGTTGCTTTTCTTGGTTAATCCATTAGAAATTATACCTCGAATAGGGCTAAAATTCGCATTGCTAAGTTTGTTCCTATTTCTTGTTTGGCTGTCTGGATATTTTGAAAAAGATGAAATATCCTTTGCCAATAGAATCATCAAAAAATATAATCCTTTTAGGAAATAAAATTTAATTGTATGTGTGGTATTCTTGGTGCTTTTGGCGTGTCATATTCCAAAGAAAAACTAGATCAAGCACTCGGCTTGATGGATCATAGAGGCCCTGACTTCAAAGATAGTAAGCTTGTAGATAATCATTATTTAGGTCACGTACGATTAGCCATCATAGACCTAAATCCTAGATCCAACCAACCATTCAGTTCTGGAGACTACCACATGATATATAATGGTGAAGTTTACAACTACAAAGAACTAATTAAAGATCACAGCTTACAAGTTTCTACAGACTCAGATACGGAGGTTGTTTTAGAGATGTATAAAAAATATGGTGAAAAGTGTTTAGGGTTTTTCAATGGCATGTTCTCTATTGTTATTTACAATGCACATACTAAAGATATTTTTGCGGCTAGAGATAGGTTAGGTATAAAACCTCTTTACTTTAGAAATGAAAATAAAGGCTGGCTCTTTTCTAGTGAAATCGCACCACTAATAGAATTAAAATCAAGCCCAATAGATGAGTTTGCAAAACGTCAATACAGAAAGTTACGTATGACTGTAAAAGGGCATACTATATATTCTGACATTAAAACATTTCCTGCGGCGCATTATTTTAAGAATGGAGAATTTATTAGATATTGGGATGTAGATATGTCTCCAAAACCTGCACCATCTGATGAAGAACTACAGGAGCTATTAACAGATGCCATTTTACTCAGAAAGAGGTCAGATGTCCCTGTCGGCAGTTACTTAAGTGGTGGCCTAGACAGTACCATACTTAGTTATGTACTGAAACCCACTCATACGTGGACTGTCGGATTTGAAGACCTCAATGAATTTGAATGGAGTAGCCTTGCTAATATAAATCTTGATAGTCAATTACACCAATTGGTTGTGAACAAAAATGAGTTTTTAGAATCTGGTAGATGGATGATAGAAAAACGAAAAGAACCACTTTCAGTCCCTAATGAGATACTCATCTATTTAATGACTAAGAATGTAAAAACTGAAAACACAGTTGTCCTTTCAGGAGAAGGAGCTGATGAATTGTTCTGGGGATATGACCGTATTTTTAAATGGGCCCATCAATCAAGCTCATTAAATCTAGAAGAGTTTGATCAAAAATACTGTTATGGCTCCAATACCGATAATGAAGTATTAGATTTTGCCTTAGAGAACATCCCAGGAGAATCAACTATTGACAAAATAGCGTATTACTTTCAGATTGTTCACTTACAAGGATTGCTACGAAGGGTGGACAACTCTACAATGCTATGTAGCGTAGAGGCACGAGTACCATTTGTAGATCATCGATTAGTAGAAATGATGGCAGGAACGCCCTTTGAGTGGCGAATGGGAAACTCATTCAAAGAGCCTCTAAAGAGAATTTTCAGAGATCTCATTCCAACTGAGATTATAGATAGAAAAAAGATTGGATTCCCAGTTCCACTAGAAAGCATCTTTAAAGAGGATCTTAGCAATGAAACTTCAGCCATGGATGCTTGGCTGTTATTTAATTTGAAATCATTCTAAGATTTACCAATATCATAAATCACTTTATTTTTTTTTACAAGAAACACACAATATGATTACAGGGTACACTTCCGGAGTATTTGATCTATTCCATATAGGGCATTTAAATTTATTGAAAAATGCAAAAGGCCTTTGTGATAAATTGATCGTCGGAGTCACCAGTGATGAGCTTGTAGCCTACAAGAATAAAACTGCCGTTATACCTTTTGCTGAAAGAATAGAAATAGTTCGAAATATAAAATTTGTTGACGCAGTAGTACCTCAAGATTCCATGGATAAAATGGATATGTGGAATCGATTAAAATTTGATGTAATGTTCGTAGGTGATGACTGGTTTGCTACTGAAAAATGGAAAAAATTTGAAGCTCAATTTAATGAAGTAGGCGTAAAAATAATATACTTCCCTTATACCAAAGGGACATCATCTACTCTCGTAAATCAGATTTTACTTGATGAGCGTGACAAACTAAATACGAAATAGAATTTATGAAATATTGGATCCGAGAAGTAGCCATGCTTTCATTTTCATTTTTGCTAAAAATTACATCCTTAGTAACACCTAAAAGAAAAAATCTAATTCTATTCGGAGCACATAACGGAAATCGTTTCTCAGATAATTCAGCTATTCTTTACAGTTATATCTTAGAGAACTGCCCTGACTTAATAGCTGTATGGCTTACCAATAATGACCAAGTAATTTCCGAAGTAAAATCTATAGGCGGAGAAGCATACAAACGTAGATCAATAAAAGGAATATATTTAAGTTTAACAGCATCAGCCTACTTCACAAGCCATAGCATTAAAGATGTTTTGATGTTTGTACCCATCAACAAAAGACCAAAGCACATTTATTTACATCACGGTATTCCACTACGCAAAGGCTGGCTTAATATAGATAAAGCACCTAAAAAATCTATCCGATCCACAAATGCGAAGATCAGAGCAACTAATTACATGATTGCCCCTTCAAAATTTGCTGCAGAACAACAAAACAAGCTACTCCCTATAGGATTAGATAAATTTGCATATACTGGATTACCCAGAAACGATATATTTTTTGATAGCTCTTTTGATAAAATATCATTCAAGAAAAAATATGATCTAGATACCTTTACTAAAGTAATACTATACGCTCCTACTTGGAGGCCTTGGGGCGCAACGCAATTTTTCCCTTTTTCAGATTATTCGTTAGAGCAGCTATCTAATTTTTTACAAGAAAAGAATATTTGCATTGTGTTAAGACCTCACCATGTTGATTTGAATGGTCCCTCAAACGCTAACTTCTGGAACAGTATTAAAGACCATAAAAACATAAAACTGATTACGCATGAAACCTGTGCAAACGTCAATAACTTATGTATGGTTTCGGATGCATTAATTACAGATTACTCTTCTATCTACTACGATTACCTAATTCAAGATAAACCTGTAGTATTTTTGTGTTATGATTTTGAGAGATACAACGCTGAAATCGGATTCTATTCAGATTTCAACGACATTGCCATTGGCTACAAACCTAATAGTCAAAAATTATTCCTAAAGGCATTACAAGATATTAGCATGGACATGGACCTTTATAATGAAGGTCGCAATAAATTGAAAGATAAATTTTACTTACACTTAGATGGTAATTCGTCGAAACGTGTAACGGATTTGGTTATAGATTTAATTAAATGAAGATATACAAAATAACTGTTGTGGGCAACTCTGTCGCTCTTCGCTGCAGGCCAAGAGTAGAAAATGGAAAAAACTATGGTCAATACTTAGAGCATATGTTCAACCACAATTTCCCTAAACAACTTACGCTTGTTGACAACACTGCCTTTAGTAGAGCTACGGTAGTTGACGTTAACTCTATACTTACCCAACAGATTACCAATAAGCTATCTGATGTATTTATTATAAATTTGGGTGTCTGCGAAGCCTCAACGAGAGAAATACCATATTGGTTTTCTAATATACTTAATCAAAAAAATGAAAGCTGGCTTAAAACTATTCTAAACAATTTACATCATCACATTTTCAAAAAACATATTAGTTTTTTCGTAAAAATAAGAGGCAAAAGGAATTGGATAAACAAGAAAAAATTTAGACGCCTTTATGAGAATATAATATTCGAGATAAAACGAAATTCAGACTCTAAAATAATTATCCTTTCTATTAACCTACCTAACGAAAGAGTCGAAAATATTCTACCTGGCAGTTATGATAAATGCCTAGAGTACAATACAATATTGAAGGATATTTCTAATAAAGAAAATGCATCATACATTTCTTGTGATGACTTGATAAGTGAAGTTCATTATAATGACGGCGCTCACTACTCAGATATTGGGCATCAAATTGTTGCAGAAAGGATTTTTAAAGCCATTAAGGAAGATTAACCTAGGGTAGTGAAAAACGTACTCAAATTAAAAAGGTAAACGCCTAATTTTAAGCTGATTAAACTTGGTATAGAAGCTTCTATACATCTGGCGCAGCACACCAATTAAATATTATTCTTAACTTGCAAAAGAAATATAATTTTCTGCAGTTACTTGATTATATATTTTAATAGTCATTTGCATCACAAAATAATTATTCGAATGCCATTTATTACAACAATCAATGCTTGGATTTTACTTTCTTTTCTATCCATAGGTAATATCGAGAATAACCCTAGTCTACCAGAGAACAAAAATATTGATATGGCAGCAGTTATGGGAGATGATATTATGTGTCCCCAACCGTCTAGTCTAATGATAGATAACATAACAGAAACGATGGCCGATATTAGTTGGTCTGTCGGTGGAAACTGTTCTACAGGAGCTGAATATTGGGTAAGAAGTGCAACAGGCACCCCTGCAATTGGGACAGGCACTACAATTTCATGTAACCCAAATTTTCCAATAATAGAATCTGGATTAGATGAAAACACTCAATATTATGTTTTCGCTGCCGAAGACTGTGGCAATAATGGCAATTCTAGTGTAAAGTACCTTGGAGCATTTGACACTGAAGAGTTTTGTCCAGCTCCTATTGGTCTTTCAGCGACTAACATTACTGGCAATAGCGCTAATATTAGCTGGTCAATAGGTGGTAAATGTCAGGTAGAGTCAGAATATTGGGTACAGACCTCAGGCATCCCTCCTGCTATGGGAAGTGGAACATCAACCGGATGTACTCCAACTTTCCCTATTGCTATTTCAAATCTTATAATTAATACTAATTACAAGGTATTCGTTTATGAAGACTGTGGAGCAAATCATACAGTAGGTCCAGTATTAGTAGGTAGTTTTACTACAGATGACGAATGTGCTCCTCCCTCTGATTTGGTAGTGGATAATATAACTGAAACTATGGTCAATCTAACGTGGTCGACTGGAGGAAACTGTGCAGTTGATGCGCAGTATTGGGTTAGTACCAGTAGTGCTACTCCTGCTATAAACTCTGGAATCAATATTGATTGTGCACCTTCATTTCCAGTAATCGAAGATAATTTAACAAAAGCGACTACCTATTATGTTTTTGGATATGAAAACTGTGGTAACGGCATCGCTGTAGGACCTGAATATTTAGGTGATTTCACAACTGAAAATTACTGTCCAGAACCTGCAAATCTTATATCGACAAACATAACCGGAACTACAGTAGATATCAGTTGGACCTTAGGTGGATCTTGTACTGATGGAATAGAATATTGGATAATAGAAAGCGGTACAGCTCCGAGCATAGGTACGGGTACTTCGATTGGTTGCACTCCCACATTTCCACTGGCTATCACTGGGTTGGATATCGAAAAAACGTATAATGTTTTTGTCTACGAAGATTGTGGCGCACATGACATAGGTCCTATTTTAATCGGTTCATTTACGACTGTAGATTTATGTCCTATACCCAACAACTTTACTGTTTCTAACATTACTGGTACAACCGCAGTTATCAATTGGAATGTAAACCTCTACTGTGAAGAAGGAATGACGTACTGGGTACAAATGGATAACACTACCCCAATTATTGGAGTCGGTGGCGTAAGTATAAGCTGCAGCGATCCCTTACCGATTACTCTGACTGACCTAGACGAATCCACAAGCTATTTTGTGTTCATCTATAAAGAGTGTGAGGGCAATCAAATGATCGGCCCTGTCTTACTCGGTAGTTTTTCCACAATTTGCCCTTCATCTTCTGATCTGATGGTAGACAATATTACAGGACTCATGGCAGAATTGAGTTGGACTACTGGAGGTGGCTGTTCTCAGGATATAGAGTACTGGACTAAGAGCACATCTACTTCACCCCATTCCTCTAGCACAGGAGAATATCTAGGTTGTCTTCCAGACTTCCCTATAGTAGAAACAGGGTTACAACCCCTAACTAAATATTGGGTGTTTGTAAGAGAAAACTGTGACTCAGGTAATTCTGGAATTCAAAGCATAGGAGATTTTACGACTACTGATGATACATTATTTATGTTTTCCGCAATTAGCAGTAATCTCTGGAGTGATACTGGTAACTGGAATCAAGCTATGCTTCCTGGTATTACTGATACTGTAATAATCGATCAAGCCGATGCGAATCCTATTATTGATATAGATGTAACTGTATCTGCAGTGACTTTGATAAGTGGTAGTCTTATGATAAATCAAAACGTTGTATTGACGATACTCAATAATGACTGATTTTGAATCTAGCAATAGTAATAATTCAGTACCTATAGATCTAAGGATAAGCTTAGGAGTAGGAAAATTTTTAATTTTTTGTATCCTACTTATACCCTATATCACTACTCACAATTTACTTTTTCCATATAGTACCGGTCGAACGTATTTATTTCGAATATTATCTTCAGCGGGTTTAGGCTTATGCGCTTACTTATGGTCTAGATTTCGATATTTACAGCCGAGCTTAGATAAAATAACAATTGCACTCCTCACCTTAATACTTCTAAAAATAATTTCTGGATTCTTCTCAGTAGATGTTTATCATAGTTATTGGTCCGACTATTTAAGAATGGAAGGTATAGTAGGTTGGGTATATCTAATCTCATTTTATTTTTTGCTCAAAACCGTATTAACCCAAAAAAAAGATTGGCTGCCATTGTTAAAAATAAGTACTGGCTTAGCTTCTCTATCAGTGATGTATATATTATCTAAGTGGGCACTTGATCCGTCAGTGCTACTAGATAGACAGACTTTCACTTTTGGTAATCCATCATTCTTTGGGACGCATATGTTAATACATATAGGATTGGGGTCATTTTTATACTATCAAGAATCCAAAAAACCAATAAAGGTTATTTGGGGAATTGCAATAGCTCTCACAACAATTGGCCTTTCCTTGAGCGGCACTAGAGCGGCAGTATTAGGCGGAGTAGTATTTGGTATAGTCACACTGATTTTACTTCTTATCTCGAAGTGGAAGACTGAAGGTTTCTCAAAAAAAATAAAAATTATAATTGCTATTCTATCTACACTTATAACTATTCTATTTTGCATTCCACAGAACGCACTTAATAGCATACCTGCCTATAAAAGATTTTCTACTACTTCCATTAATCAAAAAGAAATACAAACCAGATTAATTTCATGGAACAGTGGATTACAAGGTTGGAAAGAGAAACCACTACTAGGATGGGGAGAAGAGAACTTCAAATATGTATATGCCAAATACATGCCTGATAAAGATGTCGACCACCTTGTGGATAGAGCACACAATATACTAATAGAGCTATTAGCGACCAATGGAATCATAGGACTTATTGCATATCTTATTTTATTTATGCTAGTCTTTATTAATCTACTAAAATCAAAAATGAGCGAATGGCCAACATTCATTCTAGCTGCTTTATGGATTGGATTATTCATCCAAAATCTATTTATATTCGAAACGATCAATAGTTATTTGTACTTCATTATAATTATCGCGCTGCCCTACTCTAGAAAAGATATAAAGTACATTCCCTTATCAAATTATTATAAAAATATATTGATCGGATTATGCATATTAATATTTCCGATCATTACATGGCAAATACATAAAAATTCTTACTATAGTGCACAAGCAACATCTAAGGCACTCGCTACTCAAAAAACCAATATCTCAGATTCATTTGACTACTACAAAATTAGTTTAGCAACTGACAATTTTGGGAATTTAGAAACGGTAACTCTTATGCTAATTAATCTAAATGAGTATTTACAGAATGACCAGATTGCCAGCGATGAAAAATTAAAAATAATAGATTTTGCATTAGAACAAACAGATAAACAATTAACCAAAACACCAAAGGATATTGCTTTACTCTCACTCGCAGGACGATTCTTCTACAGTGTAAAAAGCTATAAACCACAATACAAAGTCAAAGCCGAAGAAATCGTAAATAGAGGTTTAAAAATCAATCCAAATCGCAAAGAAATTAGACTGCTCCAAAATAAGATGATGAAGTAAGCTTGAGTACGTAAATATTACACCATAGAGATCTTACTTTTCATAAATATATCCCTCGACTTGTTTAAATTTGCATTTCAAAATTGTAATTCTTATGGCAACTCAGCAACTCATCGAATGTGTACCTAATTTCTCTGAAGGTAGAGATATGAACATCATCAAGCAGATCACTGACGAGATCGAAAGCGTAGAAGGGGTAAAACTCTTAGATGTAGACCCTGGTCAAGCGACTAATCGTACCGTAGTGACATTCGTAGGTGAGCCAAAGCCTGTAATACAAGCTGCCTATCTAGCGATCAAGAAAGCTAGCGAATTGATAGATATGAGTCAGCACTCAGGAGAGCATCC